>DAORCZ010000201.1:0-10455 GCA_035345735.1 Pseudomonadota bacterium
CTGGGAGAGCCCCGGCGTCACGCAGGGCCGTGAAGCCCTGCCCAATGCCCAGGGCGAGCTGCGTTAGCCGCTGCATCGGCTCGGCGATCGCGCTGGCTGCGTCGCTGGCGATGCGTCCCACGGTGGCCAGCTTCTGATTTCGCAGGAGCTCAGCGCGGGTCGCTTCGAGTCGGGCGAGCAGCGCCGCTAGCTCGGTGTTGCGTCGCTCAAGCTCGGCCGTTCGCCGGGCGACTTCCGATTCGAGCTGCAGGTTGAGCTCTGTGCTGGAGCGCAGACGATCGACCAGTGAGCCCCGCAGGTCTTCATAGATGACCGCAAGCTGCTGCACCGGAGCGATCGCCGCGATGCTCTGCGGAATCGGCCGATGCCACTGCCCCTGAATAAGGTTCGTCGTCGCTCGTACCAACGAACGAAGGGGACGGACCCACGTGACCAGCATGGCGATCACCACACTGAGCAGGGTCAGACTCGCCGACAGTGCGAGCGCCCAGAGCAGCCGCCTGATCGCGAACGAACCGGCTGGGTTCGGCCCGATCGTCGAGGCTGACGTGCTCGCCAGCCACATCCCAAAGGCCAAGAGAGCGGCCAGCCACGCAGCGATCAGCAGCAAGACACCGGCACTGCTCGCCGCCGTGGGCAGCGAGATCAGCGACAGATGGTCGACAGCCTGCCCCCCGCTGGGTTCCTCTGGCGGCATTGCGGGCGGGGCTGCGCTGGGCAGGGTGGATGGTTGCATCGGCCGAAGCATGTTTATGAACAGAGATGAGGTCTTGCGGGGCGGCAGACCGGCAGTAGCCCAGGAGATAGCGCCGAGAGCGCTTTCAGTTTATAAATCTTTTTCATGGAGATAGAGAACGTGGCAACCAACATCCATCCTAGGGAACCCTCTTCACCTAAGGTTCGACGCAGCGTGGGCTTGCTGGGCGGACTCTTCGCGGGGCTTCTTCTGTGGGCGGCGCCGGCCGAGGCTCAGCAGCAGAAGTGCGCGTACAACTTCGCCAACGGCTTTGCGCGGCTGGCAAGCCTGGAGTCGCGCGCAACCACTCAGCAGCAGGCCGATGCAGAAGTGGCCGGCCTGTTTGGTCCGCGGCCGGTGCAGTGCGAAGAGACCGCGTATCGCACGTTCATGGAAAACTTTGAGACCTTCGCCCGCGCCGCGATGCGCGCGCCGGCGGCAAACCGGGAGCGGCTGCTGCGTTTGGCCATCGCGGTCATTCGACAAGCTCCGGCCAAGGTCTCCGAGAACGAGCACCCCTACGCCAAGAATCAATACATGCAGATGCGGTCGAATCTCAGCGCGACCGCGGACGATGTCTGGAAGGACAACAAGCCGCCGATTGTCACGCAGCTTCAGGACGCGGTGGCCGCGATCGGCAAGCCCGACAAAGTCGATGCGCCCCCGCCGCCGACTGAGGTGACGCCTCCTGCGGCGACGAACGGCGCGGTGCAGATGATTCGGGTGCCGACGCAGCCGCTGCCCGAGTGGGCCGTGATTCAGCTGTTCGAAGCGCGTGACCTCGTCAAGGCGCAGGATCTTTCGGGCATCCAGCGCCGCCTGCAAGCGGTCATCAACTGGATGGAAGCCAACGCCGGCAAGTAGTCGCATCCCCCTGCAGTTCCCCGAAAGTCCCCCCCCGGTCGCGCTATAGTGCGCGGCCATGAGCAAGCCATCGAACAACCATTCGTCGTCGCTGAATCCAGCCTTGGATGCGGTGGTGCTGGCCGCGGGTCAGGGCACGCGCATGCGCTCGGCGCGGATCAAAGTTCTGCACACGCTCGCTGGGCGGCCGATCTTGGAGCATATGCTCCGCCTGCTGCCCCCGCTGGGCGTTCGTAGCACCGTGCTGGTGGTGGGGTATCAGGCCGACGCGGTGGCGGAAGCCCTGCGGGCTCGCAACCTTCACTCCCCGGGGCTGCGCTTCGCCACCCAGCCTGAGGCGCGGGGCACGGCGGACGCGGTGCGCTGTGCGCTGCCGGCTCTGCCCGAAGAGACGGCTGACGAGTCTAGCAAGGTGCTGATCTTGTACGGCGACACGCCGCTTTTGACGGCGGAGCGCCTGCAGCTTTTGATTGCTGCGAGTCGTGACTGTAGCTTGGCGCTGCTCTCGTCGCGGGTCGACGAACCCAAGGGCTACGGACGGATTGTGCGCAGCAGCGATGGCACACCGCAGCGGATTGTCGAAGAGCGCGACTGCAGCGAAGCCGAGCGCCGGATCTGTGAGATCAACGCCGGCATGTACGTCGTCGACAGCCGCTTTCTGCGTCGGGCGCTCCTGCGCGTGCAGGCCGCAAATGCCCAGCACGAGTTCTATCTGACGGATCTGTTGGCGCAGGCCGTGGCCGAAGGCATTGGCGTGGCCGTCATCGACGCGCCGGCCGAGGAGATCATGGGCATCAACGATCGCCAGGATCTGTCGCGCGCCGAGGCGGTGCTGCGTCAGCGCATCAATCGCGCGCACATGGCGCGGGGCGTGACCTTGCGCGATCCGGCGACGACCTACATCGAGGATGAGGTGACGATCGGCACCGATACCGAGCTAGGTCCGGGCGTGGTGCTGCGCGGTCACTGCCGCATCGGCTCGGGCTGTCGCATCGACGTAGGCTGCGTGCTCACCGACGTGGTGGTGGCGGACGGCGCGAACCTCAAGCCCTATACCGTGGCCAACGAGAGCGAGCTTGGCGCGGGGACGCAGATCGGCCCGTTTTCGCACCTGCGACCGGGCAGCGTGATCGGCGCCGGCGCGCACATCGGCAACTTCGTCGAGCTCAAACAGACGCGAGTGGGAACCGGCACCAAAGCCAACCACTTGGCCTACCTCGGCAACGCCGACATCGGCAGCAACGTGAACATCGGCTGCGGCACCATCACCTGCAACTACGATGGCGTCTCGAAGCATCCGACGGTCATCGAGGACGACGTCTTCGTTGGCTCGGATACCCAGCTGGTGGCGCCGGTGCGAGTCGGGAAGGGAGCGATCGTGGCCGCTGGAACGACGGTCACTCGCGACGTACCGCCCGGCTCGCTGACGCTCAGCCGAGTGCCGCAGGTCGACAAGCCGGACTACGCCGAAGCCCTGAGAACACGGCTGCGGCGCAGTAAAAAGCAGTAGTCCCCCATGTCGCGGCTCTCCGTCGGGAGCCGGGCGCTGGGGACTGTGAATTTTGGGGAGGGAGCGGGAAGGTACGGAGGAGGGGAGGGGCCGCTCGGGGCGGCTCCGTAGAAGCTAGCGGCGCTTCTTGGTCGGCGGCGCCTTCTCGGACTCAGCGAGGGCGGCCTTGATCATCTCGTCGAACTTCTCGAACGGATAGGCGCCCGCGATCTTCTTGCCGTTGATGAAGAAGGTCGGCGTGCCCATGCCGCCGCCGGGCAGGCTGCTGCCATACTTGAAGTCGGCTTCGACGTCGCCCTTGTAGCGGTTGGTGTCGAGGTCGGCCTTGAAGCGGGTCATGTCGAGGCCGATCTCCTGCGCGTACTTGTCGAGCGAGGCGCGGTCGAGCGCGCGCTGGTTCTCGAACAGCTTGTCGTGCATCTCCCAGAACTTGCCCTGGGCATTGGCGGCCATGGCGGCCTCGGCGGCCAGCGGCGCCTGCTGGTGGAAGGGCAGCGGGAAGTTGCGCCACACGATGCGCACCTTGTTGGCGTAGGTCTCTTTGATCTTCTTGAGCGTCGGCACCACGCGCGAGCAGAACGGGCACTGGAAGTCCGAGAACTCGACGATGGTGACCGGGGCGCTGCTGGGGCCGAAGCTGGGGCCGTTGCCGGGCGTGACTTCGTAGACGGTCTTGTCTTCGGCTTCTTCGTCGCCACCCTTGGGCGCCGCGGCGGCTTCCTTGGCATCGCGCATCAGCTCGTCGTAGATGCGGGTCGCCGGGATGCGCTTCTTCTTCATCAGCTCGTTCACTTCGGCCAGCGCGGCGTCGATCTTGGCCTTGAAGGCTTCGAAGGGCTGCGCACCCGACAGCGAGCGGCCGTTGATGAAGAAGGCGGGCGTGCCGTTGGCACCAATGCGGTTGCCTTCCTTCAGCTCGGCATCGACCTTGTCCTTGAACTTGCCGCTATCCAGAGCTGCCTTGAAGCGGGCCATGTTCAGGCCGATCTCCTCGGCGTACTTCTCAAGCGCCGGGCGATCGAGCGCGCGCTGATTCTCGAACAGCTTGCCGTGCATCTCCCAGAACTTGCCCTGCTCGTGTGCGGCCAGCGAGGCCTCGCCGGCCAGGTGGGCCTTGTCGTGGAAGGGCAGGGGAAGCTGCTTGAAGGCGACGCGCACGTCCTTGGGATAGGCCTCCATGATCTTGTTGACCGTGGGCTCGACGCGCGAGCAGAACGGGCACTGGAAGTCAGACCACATCACGATGGTGACCTTGGCGTCGCGCGGACCCTTGACCGGAGCATCGCCCACCAGCGCCTTGTAGACCGTCTTGTCATCGGCTTCGGCGGCCTGCGCAGGCGGCTTGGGCTCGTCGGCCTTGTCCTTGCCTTCCTTGGTCAGCTCGGCATACAGCGCGCTCGCCGCCACGCCTTCCTGCAGCTTCTTGTTGGCGAACTCGATCTCGCTGTCGACGACCTTCTTGAAGTTGTCGTAGGGCTGAGCGCCGCGGAAGGGCTTGCCGTTGATGAAGAAGCTGGGCGTGCCGCGGGCGCCAAAGTTGGCCGCTTCGGCGATCTCGGCGTCGATGCGGGCCTTGAAGCGGCCGCTGTCGAGCGCTGCCTTGAACTTACCGACATCGAGGCCGATCTCCGCCGCGTACTTCTCAAGATCGGGGCGCTTGAGGGCGCGCTGGTTCTCGAACAGCTTGTCGTGCATCTCCCAGAACTTGCCCTGCTCTTCGGCGGCGATGGTGGCCTGGGCAGCCAGGTTGGCGTCCTCGTGGAACGACAGCGGGTTGTGCTTGAAGATGACGCGCACATCGTTGGGGTAGGTCTCGTGCAGCTTCTTGATCGTCGGCACCACGCGCGAGCAGAACGGGCACTGGAAGTCCGAGAACTCGATGATGGTGACCTTGGCGCCCGCCGGGCCCTTCTGCGGCGAGTTGCCGGTCGGGACCTTGTAGACGATCTTGGGATCGGGCAGCTGGAACGGTGGCGGCTTGGGGGCCTCGGGAGCGGCCGCGCCATCCTTGGCATTCTGAATCAGGGTGGCGTACAGGCTCTCGGGCTTGGCACCGGCGCGTAGGGCCTTCTCGGCGACGCCGATCTCCTCGTCGATGACCTTCTGGAAGGCATCGAAGGGCTGCGCACCCGACAGCGGACGACCGTTGATGAAGAAGGCCGGCGTACCGCGCGCACCGTACTTCGCCGCTTCCGCCTGATCGGCCTGGATCTGCTGGTCGTAACGGGCGCGGTTCTGCGCCATGTCGTTCTTCCACTTGTCGACGTTCAGGCCGAGCTCGCGGGCCCACTGCTCGAAGTGCTGGTCGTCCAGCGTCTGCTGCCCTTCGAACAGCTTGCGGTGATAGGCCCAGAACTTGTCGTCGCCCTGCTCACGCGCTGCCATCGCCGCGCGCGAAGCGGGAGCCGCCTGCGGGTGGAAGGGCAGGGGGTTGTGCTTGAAGGCGACGCGGACGTCCTTGGCATAGGTCCGCTTGATCTGATCGATCGTCGGCTCGACGCGCGAGCAGAACGGGCACTGATAGTCCGAGAACTCGATGATGGTGACCTTGGCCCCCTGAGCGCCGGTGACGGCGGCGTTGCCCACCGGCACCTTGAAGCGCTCGACCGAGGGATCGGGGGCCGCAGATTTGAGCGCCGGTCCAGGCTTGTCTGAGGGCTGATCGGAGACGGTGGCCTTGCCGATAAAGAACCCAATTATCAGGGCGGCAAGTGTGCCTAAGATGGCCGTGGTCTTGTTCATGCTCGAACCTCTTTGCGCGGTCCTTTGGATGTCCGGTTGGGGCGGCGCTAGACGGGCGGAGCCGCGGTCGCCAGGGCCCCATCAGATGGATGACTGGTACAGGTCAACGAATGCGTTTGGGGGTCCATTCCCCCTATTTGGGAATGGCAGGAGTCGGAGCTTACAACGCAGGCTGTGCGCTTGGCAAAATTGTTTTGCCGTCTGCCACTTGGCGTACGCCAAGGGTCTGCAGGTCGCGCGGCAGCCACCTTGGCAGGCCGCCCACCCTGGCTCACATTTAGGGGTTTCGATTCTAAGGAATCGCACTAGGCCGGTGGCGATAGCAGGGCAAGCGGCAGGCTGGCGCCTAGCGTGACGTCGAGGATGTGGTGGCCGTCAGGGCTGCGTTGGCCGCCCCCCAGGGGGAGGACCTCGCCGTCGAGGGTGTAGACCGACTCGGGCGTCTCGATGCGCAGGCGGCTGGCGGGATGGTTGACGTAGCGCGGGTCGGCCGGCAGGTCGCGCATCTGACCGCGCAAGAGCCGGATCAGGTTGCGCGGCTGCAAGAGCCACGAGGGCAGCGAGCCATGATCGAGCGGGAGCTGGCCGTGCATGAGCTTGGGGACGTTGAAGGCGAACTCGCGGACCGACACGGCATAGGCCAAGAAGTTGAACTGCTCGCGGCTGCGCTGATGCGCAAACGGCTCGACCATGCGGTTGACGGCGCCGGTGGTGTTGGCGAAGACGGCGACAAAGCGATCGTGCGGCACCAGCTCGCCGTCGGCGTAGACGCGGGCGGTCATGGTTTCGAGGAGTCCGTCCATGCCCAGCTTGATCGGTCCGAGCGCGGCGGCGATGGCCTGCACGCCGATGCCGAGCGCCGCCAGCTTGCCTTTGCGGCCGTGCTCGTAGCGGTCCAGGATGCGCACCAGCGGGCCGAGACCGAAGGTGAAGCCGTGGGTCTTGGTCCCGCCATGCTCGACTTCGACCACCGGCATGTCGCGCCACAGCAGCTGATCGGTCAAGTACGCGCGCATGACGCTGCGGAAGTTGTCACCCGGCGATCCGGTCATGCCGCACAGCCGGCCGGTGACGTTCATCGTGCCGCCGCCGAGGAGAGCGAGGCGGGGCATCGACTCGTGCGGGCGGCTGAGCAGCTGATTGATGACGTGATAGATCGTCCCATCGCCGCCGTAGATGCACAGCAGCTTGGCGCGCCGACCCACGCTCGATAGGGCCTCGGCGACGTCATCGATCTCGTCGGTGACGATGCGCCGAACGCCTTTGGCTTCGTCGCTGTCCAGGACGTCGGCGAGGGCTCGCCAGCGACCGCCGGCTTGTGGGTTGCACAGGAGGACTACGTCATGCGGATTCGGACTGCTCATCAGCTGGGTTCTCTTCCGGGCGCGCTTATGCGGGGTGACAGAAAGTCCGATTTTCCTCTAAAGCGAGGCCGGGGAGAATCCCCCACCGCAGCCGATTTTTGCCCCGGGCGGGGCCGCTGGATGCCCGGCGATCTTGGCTAGCGCCCCGGGGTCATGAAGTCGCTGCGAACATCGGCCTCGGGCACGAGGACCTTGGTGGCGCGAGGCGAGACACGCACGCGCACGGTTCCCGTCGCAGAGACCACGTAGCTGGGCTCTTGCGTGGTGTCGTAGGGATCCTGCAGCACGTCGACGAGCTTGGTGCCGATCGGGAAGGGGACGGTCATGGCGCTGGTGCCAAAGGCGGTCTCGCTGACCTGATCGTTGTGGACGTTGGTGACGACGACGACGCTCTTCTTGCCGCCGCCCGGGGCGTCGTAAGTGCGGCTGAAGCTGAGCAAGCCGGCATCGCTTTCCTGGCCGGTGTGATCGGTAGACCAGGTGATGCGCAGGTCGCCGCGCCGCAGCGGGGCATAGGCGCGTCGCAAGCGCGTCAGGCGAGCCAGCCAGGTGAAGGTCTCGCCGTCGGTGCGATAGCCCGAGCTGCTCATGTTTTCACGCTGCATCCCCGCCGCGCCGCGATAGACGTTATCGAGCAGGGTGTCGAACATGCGCTCGCGATTTTCGGGGTCGTTGCCGCCGTGGAAGTCTTGCTCGGTGCCGTAGTAAACGCAGGGGATGCCGTCCTGGGTCAGCATCAAGCCCAGCGCATTGTGCAGCTTGCGACGAGCGCTCTCGGCGGTGGTGAAGCAGGAATCGACGGGCGAGGCGTAGCGTGCGACGTCGTGGTTATCGAGGAAGCTAACCAAGAGCTGCGACGGCGGGATCGGCTTGCCGGTATCGTCGCTGGGACCGAGCGCGCTGCCCTGCTGGTTGTAGATCGGCAGCCCGGCCGCCGGGTCGGGAAGCGGCGCGCCATCGATCGTGCGAAAGCGGTCGCTGCGATTGGCCGCATGTAGGTGGGCGGTGGCGGGATCGAAGCGCAGCCGATCGTTCCACAGTGAATCGATCTTTTTCGTCGGTGCGCCGCACTTCACGACATCGGTGTAGACCTGAAACTTCTGCGAAAAGTAGAAGACCGAGTCGATCTCTTCTTTGTACGTGAACTCGCCGAGCAAGCTGTCGTCGCCGTCGAAGGCCTCGCCGAACATGAACCAGTTCTTCTTGGGTACGGTCAGTGGCTCGACGCCGTAGGGGGTGGCCTCGCCGTGGGCGTAGCGACGGATGGCGGGGCTGAATTCCTGCCAGAACTCGTGCTCGACGTGCTTGAGGGTATCGATGCGGAAGCCGTCAAAGTCGTACTGCCGAATCATGCGGGCGAAAGCGGCGATCAGGCCCTTGCGGACATCGGCGCGGCGGGTGTCGAGATCCTTGAGACCGCCGGGAAAATCGCCGGTCGTGAGCTGCTCCCAGCGATCGTAGTTGGTGACGCGACCGCGGCGGTTGTAGACGCCGGGACGGCTGAAATCGAGCACATCCTGCTCGCCTTCACCGAAGCGCACGGGGTCGGGGATGGTGCGGTTGATCTCGGGGATGTACAGGAAGCGAATGGCGGCGCTCCCCGAGGGGCCGAGGCCGTTCTGGCCTTGAATGCCGCGGCGGTCGAAGTCGGGGTCGTACTCATCCGCGCGGGTCAGGCGAGCCAGCGGATCGGTGGCATCCAGCGAGGATGAACCGGTGACGATTTCGTCCGGTTGGCCGTTGCCGTTGATGTCGTAATAGAAGAGCTGCCCGACGTGGTTGGCGACGATGTCGAGGATCACCTTCATGCCGTGGGCATGCGCTTTGTCGACCAGCTCGCGCAGCTTGGCGGGCGTGCCGAAGTGCGGGTTGACCTTGTTAAACGACTGCGTCCAGTAGCCGTGATAGCCGTCGAAGCCGGCGTCGTAGTCGATGTTCTTGACGTTCGGCGAGATCCACAGCGCGGTGACGCCGAGGGCCGACAAGTAGTCGAGGTGATCGATGAGCCCCTGCCAGTCGCCGCCCTGGTAGCGTCCGAGCGCGCTGGGGATGACGCGGTGATCGTTGTTGATGTCGCCGTTGGCGAAGCGATCGACGATGACCTGATAGATGATCTCGTCGCGCCAGTCGCCGCCGTTCATGATCGCCGTGGTCGGGCGGTTGACGTCGTATTCGTCGCTGCAGCCGGCTCCGCCCCCCAGGGCGGTGAACAAGCTCAGGCCACCGAGGGCAAGGCGGGATCGTTTTTTGATGAGGCGGAGGAAGGGGACGAGAGGGTTCAGCGATGGGCTGCGCACCGCGGCAACCTAGCGCAAGCCTGCCGGACAAAAAAGCCAGAAACGGGGCGCGGCGGGCGCGAGGGGCGCGCTAGCCTTTCTTGCCGGTGAACGGGGTCGAGATCTCGACCGATGCACCGACGACGCCCGCCGCCGTGGGCTTGCCCTGCGCATCGACCGCACCGGCCCACAGACAGCCGCCGGCAAAGCCCGTCTTGATCACGCCGTTGACCATGTTGCTGGCCGTCCACAGCGTGCCGATGTGCGCCGTCTCTAGCCCGGCGGTAGCGGCCGACAGGCCCAGGAGCACGCAGTTGACGCCGTTGGTGGCGATGCCGCCGCCGAGCAGCAGGCTGAAGTTGGTGCCGTCTTCGCTAATGAGGCCGAAGGCATCTGCTGAAGAGGTCGTGACCGTGCCGTTGCACACCGGCTTGCAGTCGGGATTGGTGGTGCCGACGCCGCACTCGCTGGACTTGGGCGCCGTGGTGGTGCCCGAGCAGCTCTGCGTCGGAATGCGGGCCCACATGCGGTGCTGATAGGTCTTGTCGCGCTGATCGATGGCGACGCTGGCCGGCCAGACCTCGCTGGGACAGACAACTTCTGGCTTGCTGCAGTCGACGTTGAAGGCGTAGGGGGCACCCTGGTGGGTGACGGTGAAGCTGCCGCCGGTGGCCGGCAGGGACTGGGCATAGATCGATCCGGCGATGTTCACTTTCAAGTCCATCGTCGTGCCGTAACTGATTGCCCAGCTGCCGGTGACGTCGGGGGCGGGGGTGGTGGACGAAAACGATCCGCCACAGCCGCCTCCTTGTGCGCCCATCAAGAAGGGCAGCAGGCACAGCCCCAGCGCACCAAACAGCGTCGAGAACTTGGCTACATGGACTCGGTTTTTTTCGGTCGGTTTCATCGCAAGGCTCCTGTTGCTTAAGAGAAGCAAACGCCGCATATACGTCGTCGGCCGCC
>DAORCZ010000202.1:0-8764 GCA_035345735.1 Pseudomonadota bacterium
AACCGCACGCCTTACCCGGACGCGCGCAGTATCCGTCCGCCCGCCGGGACGGCTCGGGTGGCTTGGTCTTTCCTGTGCGGTTGCGACAAAAGGTCGGTATGCGTCTCCCCAAGGCGCAGCATTCGCCGTCGCGGGAAGCTCCTTTTGGGTCCCCCTGATAGGACAGGGGCACTGAGCTTGCTCTGGTCCCCTGGCATGCACCGACTGCTGCAAACTACCCCTGACCGACGCGCAGACCTTACGAGCAAGGAGACTCCCATGAAACGCTCATTCCTATTTGGTGGGCTGTTCTTGGCCCCGCTTGGCGCCTTCACGGCATGCGGCATGGACCCTGCAGAGCGGAAATCGGAAGCGCTTGGGAGTGTCGGACAGCAGCTCGTCAGCACCAACTTGGTCAGCCACGGCAGCTTCGAAACCATGGGGGCCGCCGGCCCGCTTCCGCGTTCCCAAAAATCCCTGACAGCGACCCAGTTTTGGTCCTCCCCCGGGGCTTCGGCTTGTGAGGGTTGCACGCGGCCTGCGCATAGAACAGAGCAAGGACGGAAAGGGCACGCAATGAATCAGGGGCAAGGTTATTTTCCCTTGTTGGCCGCGGCTGCGCAGGAGTTGCCGAGGTCAATCCCATAGAATCGGCGTCGATCAGAGTCCGAATAGGAATCACCGCAGTACATGCTGTTGATCTCGATCACCCCGATCTGGGTGGGATCGGGTCCGAACACAATCCGGAATATGTCGATGACATGGCAGCGGCTCTTGAACAGCGGAACCTCGTTCCGCTTGGCCGGGAGAGGGGGTGTTCGGGGGGGCGGAATTGGCGCCGGATTGCGGGGGTTGGCGGGGGGGGCGGCAGGCGGGGCGACTTCTCGGTTGCGATTGCACAAGAGGTTCAGCGTGAGGGACAGATGGCCCCCTGGAGTGAGCTTCGACGTGGCTGCTAAGTCCAAGCGCAGCACATGGCGCGTATTCGGCAGGGGAAGCTCACGACCCGGCAGAAGTTCATGGACCGTCACCGGCGCGAGATCGGGTGGGGCGATGGTGAGCACCTGCTCGAAGGGCAGCGCAAGGTCCGGCCGCTCGCGAGGCAGCGGATTCATGACGTACATCACCAGATCGGCCAGAACCGAACGCTCGCGGATCAGCTGCAGGGAGCAAACCATGCTCTCCTCTCCGGTCAGCGCAGTCCGTCTGCCAGAGCCCGTGACAAACGGGCACAGCCAGGCCCGGGTAGACGGCGAATAGCCGATGCAGCCGACCTTGCACGCGTCCAGCGCCGTTTTGGGGAGCGGCGAGCCGGCCGGGGGGGACACGACGACTTGCGGCCGGGCAGCGGACGCTGCAAGCACCAGAGCGAAGCCAAGGACCAGGCTCAAGCTGCGCACAAAGCCCAGGTTATCAGAATAGGTGGATGAAGAGACCGACGGGGAGGATCGCGTAAACTATCCCCCATGCGGGCCTGGGCGCGAATGACTGTGCTGGTTCTTGCCACCGCGGTGCGTGGGGCCACGGCAGAGCCCACGCCGAGCCCCAGCGGGCGGGCTCTATTGCCGGGACAGCCGCGCGCGGTCTGTGACGGCGGCTGCTATGGCTATTCGCCGGCCACCCGCCTGTGGATTTGTGCGACGGAGCAAGTGGGCAGCGGCATGGTCATGGATGGGGCACACCGGTGTTCGCTCGACTTCTTGCGCGACAGTCTTCTGCTCGGTCGAATGCTGGTCTACAAAGGGACGGACTGGCGAACAGAGGGACCGCCCGGTTCAGCGCTGCCGCTGCCGAGCGCCGCGGCGGTAGTCCCGCCGGACTTGCGGCCGCTCCAGACGGTGGATCTGCTGCCAGACAAGGACGTGACGCTGCCGCAAAGTGGGCACACGCTGCGGCTGAGGACGCGGCAGAGCGACGCGAGCAACGGCAGGAGGCGAAGGGTCTTGCCGGCGCAGGTGCTGCTGCTGTGCAAACCAGTGCCCCTAGCCGTAGAACATCCTCTTCCCGGTCGCGGGAGTGATGGTGGAAGTGCGACACGGGTGGAGGCACCGCCCACCGAGATCGTCGTGTATGAAGGGTACGAAGACTGCGGGCTGACGGAGCAGTACCAGCTACAGCTCAGCCCACACACCACGCAGATCGCCCTCATCGACCGAAGGGGCTACGGCTGCGTTGACTACCACTTCGACGAAAAACACGCGCACATCGTCGATGTCCAGCAGCTGTGCCGGACGGGCGAAGTCGCTCCCAAATAGTCAGAGTGCGCTCCGCGTGGTCGCTGCCACCACAGCTCTTGACCAAGGCAGGGGGCTCCGGGGGGGAGTCCTGGGGGATGGATGTCCGCGGCTACCCCGATAAGCCTCCCCTGATCGGCGACACGCGCCTTCGATGATTCGGGCAAAAAAGGAATGTCAGACCGAGCCGATGGCAGGGATGCTTGCACCTGCGCCATGGGGGCTCTGGAAGGCGGTGGGTTGGTTCGCCATGCAGCGAACAGAAACTACGCGAGATCCCCTTGCCCGGCACGCAGGCGTAGTCGTAGCCTCTGCGCGCGGTAGAGAACCGCAGTCTGAAACCGAACTCACCGACGGAGGCGATCGCATGTACACGACCCTGAGAGTCGCAGTCTTTGCTGTCACGTTGCTTGCCCTGGGGCTGCCTAGCGCCCACGCGGACCGCTGTGGCCGCACCCTGACCACCGTGAAGCACTTTGCAACGGGGGAGAGTCCGGAGTCGATCGCCATCGATCGCCATGGCAACGCGTTCATCTCGGTGGGGAACACCCTCCGAAAACGGACTCCGGATGGGACCGAGAGCACGTTCATGACGTTGCCGATTGCGGCCTTTGTGCTGGGCGTCAAGGTGGGTCCCGATGGCTGCATCTACAACACCAGCACCAGCTTGGATCCGATGGTGGCCGGGGCGTTTGTGTGGAAGACCTGCACTGCCGGGGCGCCGACGAAGTTCGCCACGCTGGATCCGCACGGGGGTCCCAATGACTTGGTGTTCGACGACCACGGCAGTCTGTACGTGACCGATGCGTTTCTAGGGCGTGTTTACAAGATCGAAGCGGGAGTGGTCAGCGTCTGGTTGGATCATGCGCTCTTGCAGGGCAATGCCGCTTCTCCCTATCTGCTGTTTCATGCGGTGGGTGTCGACGGAATTGCCTTTGACGAGGACAAGCGGAACCTCTACTTGGGCAATCTTGACTACGGGCGCCTGCTCCGCGTGCCGGTGGGGTGCGATGGCAGTGCCGGAACCCCGGTGGTGGTGGCCTCGGACTCCCGCCTGCTTGGCATTGACGGCATCGCCATCGATGAACACGGAACGATCTTCGCGGCGATTAACGGGCAGGACAGTCTGGTCTCGATCAGTCCCAGCGGGGCGATTACTCCGCTGTTCTCGGGCGCGCCGCTTGACGGACCAGCGAGTGTGGCGTTTGGCACCCAGCCGCGGACTCGCAAGACGCTGCACGTGATCAGCGGTGCGTTTATGCGGAGCTTCGGCCTCAAGCCCGGTACTCCCAGCCCGACGCTGACCACCACTTGCTCGCGGGCGGCTGGACTGCCGCTGCCGTAGCGGCCAGGGCCCGGCCGCGAGCTAGCGCTTCGCTCGCTGCTCAGGCTGCTGCTTGGCGATGCAGTATTCCAGGGCTTGCTTCAGACTCCGTGTGGTCTTGTACATTCCCAAGTCCACGCCCAGGCCAATTAGGGTCTGGGCCATCGTGGCCTGTATGCCGGCGATGACGCACTCCGAACCGAGCAGCCCGACGGCGCGAGCGAGCCGAATGAAGTGACCGGCGGTGTGGGTGTCGATGAGGTTGACTCCGGTCAGGTCGATGATGACAAAGCGGGCGCGGTACTGCTGCACCGCTTCAAGCAGCCGCTCCGACATCTGATTGCTGCGTTCGGTGTCGACCCTTCCGACGATGGGCAGGGCCAGCACCGATTCCCAAAGCTCGATGACCGGGGTGGATAGCTCGCTGACCGCGGAGCGAAGCTGATCCACCAGCTTGGCGTTTTCCTGCATTCCCTTTTCAAGCTGCTCGTTCTGCTGGCCAAGATCGGAGCGAAGCCGCTCGCGCTCGGTCACGTCACTGAGGAAGCAGACCAGCCCCGTGACTTCCTGGTTGTCGCCACGGAGTGGATACCAGGCATTCTCATAGGTCCGGCGCGAGAGCTTGTCGTCGCCGTACTCGTCGATGGTGATGAATTGCTCGCCGGCAAGTACGCGATCGAAGGACGCCTGGGCCTTGATGCGATCGTCTTGCCGCCCGACCACCTTGGCCAGCATGTCCATGCCGATGGCAATGTCGACGTTCCAAATCGCCTTGATCGTCTGCTTGTGCGCTTGGTTGAAGGCGAGGTAGCGGTACTCGCGATCCAGCGCGAAGATGACCACGTTGGACAGGCTGTCGATCAGCGACTGTAGGACCTGCAATTGGCGGTCATGAGACACGGCGGACATGGTGCGATGGTCGCACATTCGTCCGAGTGATTTCAATGTGAGGAAGGAATAGGACGGTCAGGCCGGTGTTCCCCTGCCCACGGCTTCCTTCCGGCCGGCGCAGCACGTCGCCCGCTGCGGTGTGGCTTGGACTCAGATGCGAATGATGTTCAGCCCGCGCGAGTGGCCGGTGCCGACGTGCTCTAGTGCGGCGCCGGTCTCGGCCAGCGACCAAGTCCGCTCCACGACCGGCTTGACCTTGCCGCCCTCGATAAGATCGCGCATCACAACCAGGTCAGCAGCGTTGATGTCCTGCACGAACATCTTGAAGTGCTTGCCGCCGAACAGAAACGTTAGCAACCCGGAAATGATGCGCAAAAAGGGACCGACCCAGTCGCCGTTGCCCACCGAGCATGGCACGTAGCGGCCCCCCGGCTTGAGCACCGCTTTGCAGTCGGAAAACGCGCGATTGCCCACCATGTCCATCAGCACGTCGAAGCGTGCGCCCCCCTGCACAAAGTCGGTCTTCGTGTAGTCGATGACTTCATCCGCGCCCAGTGAACGCACCAGATCGACGTTGCGCGTGCTGCAGATCGCGGTGACGTGCGCGCCCATCGACTTGGCTAGCTGGACCGCCCACGTGCCGACCGCGCCCGATGCGCCGTAGACCAGCACGCGGTCACCGGCCTTGACTCCTCCGGCATCGCGAAGACCCTGCAGTGCCGTCGTCCCCCACGGCACCGCGGCGGCTTCCTCGAACGACAGGTTCTTGGGCTTGAGCGCCACCAGCTTGGCGGGCATTACCAGGTACTCGGCGAGTGCGCCGTTTAGGGCCTGACCGAAGACCTCATCCCCCACGCGGAAGCCTGTGACCTTGGCGCCGACCGCTTCAATACGTCCCGCCATCGCCGCACCGGGCACGAGATGCTTTGGCCGCGGCAGACCACCATACGGGCTCAGCCGCACCAGGTACGGCTTGCCGGTGACGACGTGATGATCGCCGATGCTGGCGCCCGCGGCGACGACGCGAATCAGTACATCTTCCTCGCCCGGGGTGGGCCTAGCGACCTGGCCAATCGAAAGGACGTCAGGCTCGCCATACTCGCGGTGAACGATGGCTTTCATCATGGCGGTCTGGGAGGCGCTTGCGGTCTGGTTCTCGATGGCCGGCATGGGGGCTCCTTCAGGGATGTTCAACTTCCGACTTACGCTGTAAGTTAGCAGTCGGTTGCCAGCTTGTCAACTTCGACTTACGCTGTAAGCAGAACCTCAACCGATGAGCTGACTTGCATGGCCGCCAAACCGAAGAAGCTATCCCCCCAGAAGCCTGCCGCCCAGAAGCGAGCCCTCCCGAAACGGGCGCCCCAGAAGCGAGCGCCCCTGAGCCCCGAAAAGGTGCTCCATACCGCCTTGCGCATGGCTGATAAGAAGGGCATCGAGTCGCTGTCGATGCGCAACCTGGCGCAGGCACTGAAGGTCGAGGCGATGTCGCTTTACAACCATGTGCCCGGCAAAGAGCGGCTGCTCGATGGGCTGGTTGAGCTGGTGGTCGGCGAGCTTGAGCTACCCGCGGTCGGCGGCGACTGGCAGGCCGCGATGCGGGGGCGGGCAATGACGGCCCATCGCGTGCTGATGCAGCATCCCTGGGCGACGATGCTCCTCGTCTCGCGGATGAACATCGGCCCCAACATGCTGCGCTACATCGATCGCACGGTGGGCTGTCTGCGGGAAGCGGGGTTCTCGTGGGCGATGGCCGACCACGCGTGGAATACGCTCGACGCGTTCACCTACGGCTTCACGCTGCAGCGCCTGAACTTCCCACTGCAGCCGCAGGAGTACGCCCCGGCCGCCCGGCAGTTCCTGCCCATGATTCCCGTCGAGAGCTTCCCCTACATGAACGGGCTGTCGCAGGAGATCATCGCCGGTCGCCACGATGGGCTGCAGCACCTAGAGCTAGGGCTGGACCTGCTGCTCGCTGGGCTGGAGGCGCTGCGCCGCCGTACGCGCTGAGTGCCCCGTCCTCTCGTCCGCAAGGACGCTCCGGGCGGGCGCCACACTCATCGGGTCTCCTCGCTACGGTTTCTGGATGGGAACAAGCTGGGACTGGCAGAAGGCTAGGGCGTCTCGCAGGCTGCTAAAGCTGCGCAGCCCCGAGAGGTCCACGGCCAGGGTACCCAAGGTCTTGGCGAGCGCCGCTCCGACTCCGGAGATCAGCCCCTGTCCCCCAATCAAGGCCACCGCATGGAGGAGTCGCAGCAGGTGTCGTGCGGCATCGGGACTGAGCGTGCTGACTCCGGTGACATCCAGGATCGCGTAGCGGGCGCGCTGCTGCAGGAGTGCGCCGAGAAGCTGTTCCATCAGGTAGGTGGCGCGATCGGCATCGATGGTGCCAAAGAGAGGAATCGCCAGCACCCGATCCCAGACTTGGATAATCGGAGCCGACAGGGCGTGCAGCGCCTGTCGCTGCTCTTCGATCAGCTGCAGCTTGGCCTCGCGATCCCGGATGATCTCCTCGCGCAGCATCGCCTCTTTTTGCAGCTTGGCAGTCGCGGCTGCGGTCTCGGCCATCGAGGTCTGCATCGAGCGCAGCATCACCAGCAGATCCGCCGTCGGATCGTGCAGCGCCAGGTCGCGGAGCGTAAGACCGGTCGCCTGCAGGGTCTCAAGCTCCTGAATCCAGGGCGTGCCGACGAAGAGTGCGCCCTCATCAACGGCCAGCACTTCGCCGCGCAGCCGCAGCGGATGCGAACGTAGCGCCAGCACAAAGGCTGATCCGCTGCGCTGCATGATCGATGCGAAGCTTGGCTGCTTGAGCATCGGCCGCTCGATCGCACAGAGATCCAAGAGCGGGGCAGGGGAGTCCGCGGCCGCGATGAGCTTCTTGAGGGCCCGCCCCACCGCCAAGACCTGCAGGGACTGGTCGAAACAGACAAAAAAAGGAAACAGTCTGTCGACCTGGGGCAGAGCCAGCGCCAGCATTCGCTACGGTGCGCTTCCTTTGGGACCGATCACCAGATGGAAGACGTCATGCCCAGCGTCTGCGCGAGCCTGTGTGTGCTCGATCGTAATCGCTTGCCGGAAGCTCTTCCCAAGTCCCTTGAGGAGTCCCACCACCATCGGTGCCAGTCCCTCGCGGCTGGAGTGATATTCCAAGTCATAGACGCCTGCACCATGCTCGATCAGCACAAAGCTTGGCGGACGCAGCTTGGGAAACGTCATTCCTACCCGGGTATGCATGGCATCCAGGTTGCCGAGGAATTCCTCCAGCGTAGAACCGAAAAGCGCGAGCAGCTCGCCATAGCCTTCGCGTGCTGTGTACATCGTCCAGTACTCGCCAAACGCTTCGAGCAGCGCCGGCACCGGAGCCCCCAGGACCTCGCTGGCGGCCACCACCAGTCCATAGGTGACGGCGTCAGGATAGGGCTCCATCGAGAGAAAGGTCTCGGTGTCCACACCGGCTTTCGCCCGAATTTTTTCCCAGGTCTCGCCCCCGAACTGCGAGCGCACCAGTGACTCAACGGCTTTGTTGACTAGTCCGTACACGCTGCCCCCTTCCACTTATCGTAAAAAAAATCACACACTTCGCCAAGCTGTTCGTCGAGCGCCGGGGCTGCTATCCCCCGGTAGGCGGCGCCAGCCGGGCAAGACGCCGCGGCTAGTAGACGTACCGCAAGCTCAGCCCCGCGCTGGCGCCTTCGCGGCCGCCGCCGAAGCGGCTGTTTGAGAGGTAGCCGCTGAGGCTGATTTCGCCGAGCTTGGGGCGTGAATAGCCGAGGCCAAGCTGCAGATCGAAGCCGAGCTGATCGAGAGGAAAGAGGTAGCCGGCCCAGACGTCGATGAAGTAGCGGAAGCGACGGTCATCGGCGGGGGCGATGCCGGGGGTGCCGCGGCGCAGGGTGGTGCCCAGGCCGACCATGCCAAAGCCGCTGACGACGATGTCATCGACTGAGAGGGCCTCGTCCGAGCGGACCTTGCGCGCGACCCAGGCGGGCAGGCTGGGCTGTAGGCTGTTGCCTTCCAAGTAGCCGGACAGACGCACGCTCCAGCCGGGATTGGCCAGGCGCAGGCGGTGGCCAAGCTCGGCGTAGAGGGTGTAGCCGTCGGACAGGAGCTCGCGGCGGCGGCTCTGATAGCGCTGCCAACCGAAAAAGACGTTGAGGAATTCGCGGGCGCTGAGATCCCAGTCGATGCCGAGCTGCGCCCGGTCGCGCGTGCCCAGCAGGCGAAGCTCGTTGGTGTCGGCGATGATCTGGTTTACGCCCAGGTTCAGCTCAAAGAGCAGCGCCGAGCCGAGCCCCAGCTTGGGGGCGTATTCGCCGTGCAGCCAGGCGTAGGGCAC
>DAORCZ010000202.1:8864-10455 GCA_035345735.1 Pseudomonadota bacterium
CCGAGCCGAGCCCCAGCTTGGGGGCGTATTCGCCGTGCAGCCAGGCGTAGGGCACGCCGTGCGTGGTGCGCAGGTTGCCGCCGACCCCGACCTCGATCCGGCCGCGCTCCTGCGGCAGGCGGAAGCGAAATACCGTCGCTAGATCGACCTCGCCCAGCTCCAGCCCGACGTTGTAGAGCGGCAGCCAGTCGTGGGTGTCGGAAAACCAGACGTAGCTGGCCCGCAGCCCCAGACCGAAGCGCGGCAGGCCCAGCCGTCCGAGGGTGAAGTCGGCGCGCACGCTGCCACCGACCAACGTCAGGCCGTTGAGGTCCGAGATGTCGAGGCCAGCGGTGATGGCGTAGCGACGATCGCTGTCGGGATCTTCGGACTCGTCTTCGGCTTCGATGACCGTGGGGACGGACGCATCGGATGCGGCCAGGACCGCAGCCAGACCGGCGGCGGCTTCCTCGTCGTCTTCGTCTTCTTCGTCGTCCTCGTCTTCGTCTTCGTCCCCGCTGTCTTCGTCTTCGTCCTCGTCTTCGTCCTCGTCTTCGTCCTCGTCTTCGTCCTCGTCTTCTTCGTCTTCTTCGGCCGGCGTCGTCTCAGTCTTGACCGCTACTGGCTTGGACGCGACGGCGCCAGCGTCGGCAAGCGGTGTGGTGGCCCCCTGTGGGGCGGAAACGACGACCAGCGGCCGCGGCTCGGGTGGGCGCAGGCGGAACAGGCGACCGGCTTCAAAGCCGCGACTGGCCAGCCCGTCGCTGTCGTTCCACGCGGCGAGCAGATCCTGCCCCAGCGAGCGCGCCATCGTGACTGGCAGGACGTCGGCCAGGAACCAAGCGCCATCTTTGGGGCCCTTGGCAAAGCGCAACAGGCGGACGTAGGTGCGCAAGAGTTCTCGCTCGGCCCGACTGAGGCCCTGCTCCGACGAGGGCGGGGCGCTGGCGGCTGGCGAGCGCGCGAGATCACGGGCGGGGCTGCGCAGGCGACGCAGCGCCCGGCGGGCGATCCACTTGGCGGCCGGCAGTCGACCGTCGTAGGCCAGCGCCGCCGCGAAGTCGGCCAGCCACAAGACGTCGCTCTGCGGTTCGTCGTACCCGCGGCGCAGCCAGCGCAGCGCCAGGTCTTCGCGTCCTAAGAGCAGGCTGCCCAGGGCGTAGGCTCGCCACAGGTGGGCATCGTGCTGCGCGGCTTTGGCATGGAGGCCCAGCAGGCGGATCAGGAAGCGTCGCTTGCGCACGTCGCTCAGCTCACCACGCGCCAGGCTCGCGACCTGACTCCACACCGCGAGTGCCAGGTGGGAAGGGCGGGGCGGAAGCGCTGGCAGCGGCGTCGCTTGGCCACTCTGATCGCGCAGCGGCGGGCTCTTCAGCGCGGCGGACTCGGGCGTGCGCGACGGTTTTTTTGCCGGCACGGTGCGCGGGCCTGGCCGCCTGCCACCAGTCCGCACTGCGCCCATCGGCTCACGCGGGGCCGTCGGCGAGGCTCGGCTGGGCACGGGCGGGGGGGGCGTGCGACTGGCGGTTGTGCGACCGGCGGCAGGACGCGGGGGAACCGCGGGACTGGGGCCGCTTGTGCGTTCGTGTGTTTGGGCGTGTGTTTGGGCGAT
>DAORCZ010000203.1:0-5553 GCA_035345735.1 Pseudomonadota bacterium
GCACGCTGATCGAAGGTCCCTGCCGCGACTTCAACGTCATCGTCGATCGGCAGCGGGCGCGTGCTGAGGTGCGCGTGATTTCCCTCAGCCCGCCCCAGCCAGCGACCCTGACGGCGAGCCCGCAGGACGATCTCTGGGCCCTGTTTGTCCTGCAGGGCGCTGCGACGGTGAGCGACCCCGATCAGCCACCGACAAGTCCGCCGCTGTCGGTACAGCGCGAGCACACGCTGCTGTGTCAGGGCAGCGAGCAGGCGCCGCTCCTCAGGCGACTGCAGGTCAGCGCGGAAGGTGGCGAGACCCGGCTGCTGTGGATCGCAATCCGCACGCCCGAGGCCACCGCAGCCGACACCGGCGCGCGACCGTGAACGTGAACGTGAACGTGAACGTGAACGTGAACGTGAACGTGAACGTGAACGTGACCAGGGCATCGAGACGCCCCCCGATGCGGCCCCGGAACAGCCGGCCACAAACCCCCGTTTCGCATCCCACATCGCCGCACTTTCTTGCTAGCAATAGGCCCCATGCACACGGCCTTGGGCCCTCATCGTTTGCTCGCGCGACGGCGAAGCCGGGATCGGCGCGGGACTCTGCCGCTCACCCGCCGGGCGGCTGGCTGCGTTTTTTCGTCGCTGCTCGCCCTGCTCTCGCTTGCTCCACAGGCCAGTCGGGCCGACACCGATAGCAGCAGCAGCAGCGGCGCGCGCAAGGCCTCGGCGCATAGCGAGTTCGGTGCTTCGGGCAGCCCACCACCAGCGGCGGTCATGGGCAGTGGCTTTGACTTCGGCAGCTATGGCCGCGTCGGCATCGGCTCGGACCTGCGCGGACACACCGGGTACGGCGTCAACGTCGTGTCGTACGGCTCGCGCCTGGAAAAGCCAGCGTATCTAGAGCTGAACTTCTATTACGGCGGCAACATCGGGGCCGGCGAAGAAGGCGGACAAGACCGTCGCTGGCGCGTGATCTTCGTGCCGGCCTTTTCCGGCGATCTGTTCCACTACACCGGCAACTTTTCGCAGAACATCGCCATCCGCAACGCCTACGCCGAGGTGGAAAACCTGGGCCTGCGCGGGCTGACGCTATGGGCCGGCTCGCGCATGTACCGCGGCGACGATGTCTATCTGTTTGACTTCTGGCCGCTCGACAACCTGAACACCGTCGGTGGCGGCGCGATGTACAGCTTCAACCGACGGCAGACCTCGCTGGCCCTGCACATCGGCATGAACCGGCTCGACGACCTGTACCAGAGCCAGACGCTGCCCGTCCCGTCGCGCCGCCTGCCGCCCGATGCGTCGGTGCTGGGGCTGCAGCCAGCGACGGTGCGCGCCACGACGCTGGATCGCCCGCGGCTGGTGATGTCGCTCAAAGCGACGCACTTCCTCAAGCCGCTTACGCAGATTCCCAATGGCAAGCTGATCGTCTACGGAGAATTCCATTACCTGCCGCGCGGCGAGCGCGAGCAGCCGCTGTCGCCGCTGACTGGCCTCGGCCCCGACCCGCTGCCCGAGGACTACGGCTACCTGATCGGCGCGCAGCTAGGTGGCTGGCTGCGCTCATTCGTGTTCATGAACTTGTTTGTGCGCCACGCCGGCGGGCTGGCGGTGTTCTCGGATCTGGGGCGGCCGTATGGCTTCGATCTCGGGCGGCAGGTGATTGGCGCGCGCGATCTGACGGTGGCGCTCTCGGGCAACTACGAGGGCAAGCACTCGGGCCTGATGTTCGGCGGCTACTTCCGCTTCTTCACCGACGCCTCGTCGGCCGACGACAGCGGCTACAGCGAAGGCGCGCTGGCCCTGCGCCCGACCGTCTACTTCGGCAAGTACTTCCACACCGCCTTCGAGTTTTCCGGCCAGATCCGCCGCCCGCTCAGCGTCGATCAGGATCGCGGTCGCACGCTGCTGCCGATGGTCCTACGCGGCAGCGTCATGCCGATCGTGGCGCCGCTTGGTCGCGGTACCTACAGCCGGCCGATTCTGTACGGCATCTACACGCTATCGCTGCTCAACGACGACGCGCAGTACTACCAGTGGCAGCCGCAGGACTTCCGCGCGGGGCAGACGACGGTGCACTACCTCGGGCTGGGCGTCGAGTGGTGGTTCAATAGCTCGTACCGCTAAGCGGGGCGCGGGGCGGGGCGATCGGCTCGACGAGGGGCGGCCGATGACGATCGCTAGTTGTTGAACTGGAAGTAGACGGCGACGCTCTGCGATTCCAGGTTGTGGTCGTAGCAGCTAGCCATGCCGGAGGCGGTGATCATCGGGGCATAGGCGCCGTTGGGTGGGGTCGGCATGTTGACGGCCTGGTGCGGGATCGGGCCGCTGCAGTGCAGGACGTGCGATGCGGTGGCGTCCTTGTTGACGAACTGCAGCTTGACCCCGCCGCGCCGCAGCTTGATCGGCGTCGGAGCCTGCGCGCCAGCGGCGCCGATCTTCAGCGGATCGTTGCCGGGAATCGTCCAGGTGTGCGGTGTCGCGGTGCCGCCCTTGCCGGAGTATTCGACGACGAGCTTGGGCTCAAAGGGAATGGCCACGGCCCGGCTGTCGCCGCCGCCCGCGCTGGGTCCGTCGACCTCGGCGTGCAGGGCAATGGTCTTGCTGCCGTCGTAGGCGCTGCCGGTGGGAACCCGCAGGCTGATGGCGACGGGGATGTTGGCCTCGGCGGCGGCGGGCAGCATCGACGGCGAGACCTCGACCAAAAGATCGTTGGCTGGCACGTCGGTCTTCACCGAAAAGCGGACGTTCTGGCCCATCGCCTGCTTCGACAGCACGACGGCAGTGCTGATCGTCGTCTTTTGGCCCAGCGAGATCGGCATCAGCTCGGCGCCGAACTGGCCATCAAAGCAGAACACTCCCGAGGCGCAGGGATCGGGCTCGGGGGGATGCTCGGTGCTGGGCAGCGGCGGTACTTCCATGGCCGGCAGCACATCCGGCGCGATGCCGCAGCCCACCGCCAGCCCGGAAAGACCGACGAGCACACAACTCACGAAGTCCCGACGTCGATGCGACATGGCAGCTCTCCTCGGTAAAGCGGGTTACGAACGAGTTTGGGAGTGTATCTACACAGTCGGGCGCAAAGAAAGCACAACCTGCAGCATTTGCGCCGACCTCGACCGATGGAGCGGCTGCGGCTACGACCGACGGCACAGAACGGCGCGGCAGCGCTGCGCCTAGGGAGCCCCCCGCCGCCGGCTGTCCGCTTCGGCTTCATCGCGGGTGGCGCGTGCCGATCGGCGCTGCGCGATCCAAGCCCAGGCGGCTTCCTCGCTGGCGACAAAGCGGGTGTCCAGCGGGCGACCGGTGAGCAGCATCGCGGCCCGCTCGACGAGCTGCAGCATGGTGCGCAGCATCGCGCTGTGGGTAATCACCACCGAGCAGATCTTGGCCTTGCCCAGGCGCTGTCCCCGTTCGTTCAGAAACCGACGCACCTCGGGACTGGGCAGCACCGCCTCACGCGCATCGCACAGCGTGAAGATCTCCGACGTGTGCAGCAAGAGCTGCTCTTGCGGGGCCAGAAGGACCGCGACCTCGGCCAGCGAGACCGGGCCGTGCAGCTCCATGACAAACAGGTCGCCCTCGACATAGCAGCGATGGGCACCGACGCTGATCCATGGGGGCATACTTCCCCATTATCGGCCAGAACCCGGGGCGGCCCATCCGCTGGCCTGCGTAGCCGGACGATCAGACGGGGTCGGCTGCGATCGCCACCGCCTGGCTGACCGCGGCGGGGCTGGCGTATGGTGGAAGAGCACCGATGTCTGCTCACGCTGTTCGCCGTTTGCTCGGCCTGTGTGTTGGCCTGGGGCTCTCTCTACCGCTGACCGCGTCTTCTGGACCAGCGGAGCCGAGGCTGCCACCTCTGCCGTCGGGGTCAGGCTTTGCGCGACTGGCGGTGCCGGGCTTTCAGTCGGCGGTTGTGGCCTGGCCTCAGACGACCCCAGAGCCGGGGGCGGCACGGCTGCCGATCGTCATCGCGGCACACGGCAGCTACGACCAGCCCGAGTGGAACTGCGAGGTCTTTGCCCAGGTCCTGGCCGGCCGCGGCGTCGTGCTCTGCCCGCGCGGCAAGCTGCGCTGGGACACGCCGACGGAGCCGGCGATGCTGCGCTTCTACTTTCCCAGCGTCGGCGGCTGGCTGAAGCGAGAGATCGACGCCGCGGTCACGGCCCTCAGCACGAGCGCACCGCAGCGAGTAGCGCCTGAGCCGATCGTCTACATCGGCTTTTCGCAGGGGGCGATCCTCGGCGCGCCAATGGTCATTGAAAATCCCCAGCGCTTTCCCCGCGTCATCCTGGTCGAGGGCGGCCACGACGCCTGGACCGCCGAAGGAGCCCGTCGCTACGCCCGCGGTGGGGGCCAGCGTGTGCTGTTCGCCTGCGGCCGCGCCAGCTGTCTTCAGAGCGCTGAGCGAGCCGCGGCCCAGCTAAAGGCCGCCGGGCTGCAGAGTCGCGTCGTCTATGCCACCGATCAGGGCCACACCTACGACGGGGGCGTGCAGGCAGCGATTGCGGCGGCCCTGCCCTGGCTGCTGGCGGGCGAACCGGCGGCGCAGCCCTAGCGGCGATTGTCTGGCGCAGCCGGCCAATGCTTCTGGCGCGCTCGGCCAATGCCGAATCAGCGACGGACTCCTATGCTGTTTTTCAGACCGAGCCGGACGAACTTCACCCCTCCGGCCCCGACTCTAGGAGTTCCCCATGTTGATTGAGAGCAAGCACCTCGACTACCTCAAGGCCATCAAAGGTTTCGTTTCGCTGATGCGCGATCCCAGCGATCTGCCGTCGGTGTTCCAGCTGACGAACGGGCTGCGCCACACGCAAGCCTTCCAGCGGGTGGTCAGCCGCCTGGCCCAGGACCCAGCCACCGCCCCGCTGGTCCGCGAGCGCTATCAGGGCCCGACACCGGACCTGCAGGCGCTCAAGCAGCTTCCCGCAGGCTCGCTGGGCCATGCCTTCGCGACGCACATGCTCGACCGCGGGCTGACCGTCGAGTTTTATCCGGTGGTCGAGGTGAAAGACGATCTGACCTACATCGAGCAGCGGCTGCGAGCGACGCACGACATCTGGCACGTGGTGACCGGCATCGATGTCACGGCGCAGGGCGAGCTTGCGCTGCAGGCCTTCATGCTGGCGCAGGGCGTGGCCCCGCTGGGCGCGGCGCTGATCGCCGGGGGCCTTTTGCGTGGCGTGTTCGGCGAGGCGCCACCGGATCTCGACACCCAGAGCCTGATGGATGCCGCAAGCGATGGCTGGCGCCTGGGCCGCACCGCCAAGCCGCTGTTTGCGCAGCGCTGGGAAGCCGGCTGGGATCGCCCGCTGGCCGCCTGGCGCGCCGAGCTGGGCATCCAGCTGCCGGCCTAGTCCGCGGCGGGGCGGCGACTCTGCGCGCGATAGGCGAGCGGCGTCTGACCGGTCCAGCGCTTGAACGCCCGGTGAAACGTCGACACGTCGGAAAAGCCCAGGACAAAGGCGATCTCGGCGATCGACTCGCGCTGCTCGGCCAGGTGACGGCGCGCCAGGTCTTCGCGCAGCTGACGCAGGACCTCCTGCAGCGTCGTGCCTTC
>DAORCZ010000203.1:5653-7978 GCA_035345735.1 Pseudomonadota bacterium
AGCACCAGCTCATCGACCGGCTGATCGAAGTCGATCGGACCGCCAAACGCCGCCACCAGCTCGCGGGCAGCGACGGGAGCGGGATGAGCAAAGCGCACCCGTCGGGGCACAAACGGATCCCCGGTGCCGCGTCGCCCAATCAAGAGCAGCGACATCAGCAGACACTCCTGCGCGTGCCGACAAGGCCGGGGCTCGTCGCGGGGCATGCTGCGCTGGATGCGGGTCAGCGGCCCTTCCTCCTGCAGCGACAGCCCGCCGACTGCCACCAAGAGCCCCAGATAGCGCGCGACTCGGCGATAGCTCTCTCCAACGGTGGCACTGCTGCGCACGGCGTAGCCCAGGCCGCCCAGCTCGGCCGGGCTAAACCCCTCGGCGACGTGCACGCCCAAAAGATCGTCGCCTGACAGACGCGCTGCGTGATGCCACAGGCGATCGGCGGTGGCCGGTGGCAGCCTGGCGTCCAGGTCCAAGAGCTGCTCCGGCGACAGCGACGCGGCGGCGAGCAAGGTCTGGGCATCGACGCCCCGCGCCACCGCACCTCCGATGATGCCCTGCAGCACGCGCACCGAAATCAAGCTCATGGCCGAGGATGGTACCCTGCCAACATGCGACTCGGCTGGAGCATCGGATGACCGCGCCCCGCAGCTACACCTGGCGCGCCATCCTGGCTCTGGCGTTTTTGTTCCTGTTCTACGGCCTGGCCCTGTCGCTGGCGGCGCTGCTCTTGCTTCTGCCCTATCTGGAGCTGCGGCTGATCCACCAGCTTCACGCCAAGCTGGCGCTGGTCTGCCTGTTCGGCGCCGGCGTCATCATCTGGAGCATCGTGCCGCGCCGCAGCAAGTGGGAGGCTCCCGGCCCGCTCATCACCGAGCGCGAACAGCCGCGCCTATTTGCCGTCATCCGCGAGGTCGCCGACGAGATGGGGGCCCGGCTCCCCGACGAGGTCTACCTGATCCCCGAGGTCAACGCCTTCGTCATGCAGCGCGGCGGCTTCTTCGGTATCGGCGGCAAGCGGGTCATGGGCTTGGGCGTGCCGCTGCTTGCCGTTTCGCAGGTCAGCCACCTGCGCGCCATCGTGGCGCACGAGTTTGGTCACTACCAAGGCGGCGAGACACGCCTCGCATCGATCATCTACGCCACCCGCTCGGCGATGGTGCGCACCCTGGTCAACCTGCACAAGTCAGGTGCCGCCGTGCTGCACCGGCCGTTCGAGTGGATGCTCCATCAGTACCTGCGCATCACCCAGGCCATCGCGCGCAGCCAGGAGCTTGCCGCCGACGAGTGGGCGGCGCGCATCGCCGGCAAGACGGCGCAATCCGAAGCGCTGCAGTCGACCGGACTGCACGGGCTGGGCTTCGATCTGTTCATCGAAAATGAGCTGCGACCGCTGCGGGCCATGGGCGTCGTGCCCGATAACCTGTTCGCCGGTTTCCGACGCTTCCTGCACAGCAGCGGCTGGGATGCGCTGCGTCCGGCGCTGAGCGAGGCGATGCGTCAGCAAGCCGGCGACCCGCTCGACTCGCACCCCCCGCAGAGCGAGCGCCTGCAGCACCTAGAGACCCTGCCTGTGCCCAGTGCCCCGCTGCCCCCCGACACCACGCCGGCCTATCAGCTCCTCGCCGATCCGGAAAAGATCGAGCTCTACTTTTCGAAAGACTTTCACCAGCCCGACGTGCAGATCGTGTCGTGGGACCACATCGGCCCGACCTGGGCCAAGGTCTGGCGCCTGCTCGCCGAACAGGCGCAGGTCCGCGTGCCCGATCTGTGCCCGGGTCGCTTGGCCGCGCTGGGTGGCGACGGGGGGCTGCGTACAGAGTTCGCCGAGAGGGTCGTGCCGCGCCACATCGGCTATCAGCGACCCGATCGCCAGACCCAGATCGATCGCTGCTGCGTCGAATATCTATCGGCCTACCTCGGCACGGTGCTTGCCGAGTGCGGCTGGCACTTTGTCACCGGCCCCGGCGAGCCGGTCCAGCTAGAGCGCGGCGCCCCCGCGATCGCTGAGCGAGTGCACGTGCGCGAAGTCATCAGCACGCTCATCGCAGGCGAGCTTGCCGCCGAGGACTTTCTATCCAAGCTTTCAGCCTGGGATGTGCCCCTTTCGATGCAGCTTGCCGTCACACCCGAGCGACAAGCCGAGGTTCGTAGGCGGCGCGTGCCCGTCCTGCGCATCGAGCGCGGCGCCGAGGTGGACCTGGAGACCACCCTGCCCCGCCTGCTGCTCCCCGAGTGCTGCGCCCTGTGCTGTGGCCCGGCCGAGCACGAGGTCACGATCAACCTGCAGTACAACCGCCTGCTCGGCGGCAACCAGATCGTGCAGATTCC
>DAORCZ010000203.1:8078-10445 GCA_035345735.1 Pseudomonadota bacterium
CGATCAACCTGCAGTACAACCGCCTGCTCGGCGGCAACCAGATCGTGCAGATTCCCGTGACGGTGTGCAGCGAGCACCAGCGATCTGCGCACAAAGCCTTTCGCGTCAAATCACTCGACGAGAAGACCGGCGCTGCCACCCTGACCGTGCTGTACCCGCCCTATGCCGAGCTGATCGAGCGCTGCAACGCATAGGCCATCGCCAAGCCACCGCGGACGCGGCCGGTAAGTCTACGAGTTTGCACCGCTCCCGCAGCCGCCCAGCCGACGAGATTTTTCTGCCGCGGCACCGCTTCACTGCGGCGAAAATGATCGCTACTAGCTCAACGCAGCGTCTCGCGGAGACGGCGTCTGAGCGCAGACGTCCCCATCGAAGAGGAGTGCCCATGCCGCGCCGCGTACACATCGCCATCCTGTTCTCTTCTGCGCTCTTTTTGGGCACCGGGCTCGGAGCCCTGGTGCGTAGCGCGCACGCCGACTCGCCGCGCCTGATCAGCGCGCCAACCGAGAGTGCAAGCGCCGTCAGCGAGGCGCCGCCCCCGCCGGAAGATCCCAAGCGGAAGAAGGCCGGCGAGCCCTGCAAGAGCAATGACGAGTGCCAGCGGCACCACAGCTGTGCCAAGGACGGCGACACCGGCGTCTGCAAAGCCCCCGCCCCGCGCCGCCTGCCGCCCGGCGCCGTCACCTAGAGGCTGCGCCGCCGCGCCAGGCCCACCCGCCGCTTCCCCCAGTCCAGGCTTGCAGTTTCACGGGCTGGGCCCCTATGCTGCGCGCCATGTCGAGCCTGGATCACCCTGATCGCGACGAGCCTCGTCGAGATCGCCCGTCGCCCGCGGCCTATCGCCGCGATCGCCCACACCGCCCCGCTCCCCCCAGCTTTGAGCCGCGCATTCGTCGCGGTGCCCTGCGCATCCCCGGCGATGCCGCCTACCGCCTGCGCACCGGCCATCCCTGGGTGTTTCGCGACACGCTTGGCGATCGTCCCGTCTCGGCGGGGCCTGGTGAGGCCATCGAGCTGCTGGATCCCGAAGGCGGCTTCGTCGCCCGCGGCCTGTACGATCCCGAGGGTCCGATCGCGGTGCGCATCGTCAGTCGCGATCCGCAAGAGGCCTGGGACGCCGCCGCCATCCTGCGTCGCGTGCGCTGGGCCGCAGACCTGCGGGCCCGCTTGCTGCCGGCCACCGCCGAGCCAGCCGCCGATGCCGCGACCCCGGGCGAGCGCCTCACCGCCTATCGCGCCCTGCACGGCGAAGGTGACTTCTTCCCCGGTGTGACCGTCGATCGCTACGGCGATTATCTGGTCGTGCACCTGTTCTCGGCCGCCCTTGATCCGCAGGTCGAGCCGCTGCTGTCGGCGCTAGAGACGGTCTACAAGCCCCGCGGCATCTATCTGCAGCGCCGCTTCCGCCCGCTGGCTGGCGAAGGCCCGCGCGATCCCGCCGAGCTCGTCCGCGGCGCCGTCGCCCCCGTCGAGATCGAGGTGCAAGAGGGCGGTCTGCGCTTCGGCGTCGATGTCACCGCACCGCTGAGCACCGGCTTGTTTTTGGATCTGCGCCGCGGTCGTCAGCTGGTGGCGCAGCACGCCGCCGGGCGCCGCGTCCTCAACCTGTTTAGCTACACCGGTGCGCTGTCGGTGTACGCCGCGGCTGGCCGGGCCCGCGAGGTCGTCTCGGTCGATCTCGCCGCGCGGGCGCACGCCCGGGCTCGTCGCAACCTCTCGCTCAGCGGCCTCACGGAAGAGGGGCACGAGTTCATCGCCGGCGACGCGCTGGCCATCCTGGCGCGGATGAGCGAGCGCCGCCGTCGCTTCGACTTCGTCATCATCGACCCGCCGGCCTTCGCCCAGAGCCGCGAGCGCAGCTTCTCGGTGCAGCGCGACTATCGCGAGCTCGTTTCCGCTTCGCTTTCGGTCTGCGACGCCGGTGCGCTGATCTGCTGCGTTGCCAACGCCAACAAGTTCAGCCTCGACGAGATGATGATGGCGATCGGCGAGGCCTCGCTGCGGGCCGGGCGCAACGTGCGCGTGGTCGAGCAGGTCGGGCTGCCCCCCGACTACCCCGTACCGGCCGGATTTGCCGACGGCAATTACCTAAAAGTCCTGCTCTGCGCCGTCATCTAACGTCGCAGCAGTAGCCACGCATTTTCCCCATGTCCCCCCTCGCGAGCCCGCCCGTCTACCTAGCTGAGCTGACCTATCCCGCCGTCGAGCGCCTGCTTAGCAGCGACCCCATCGTCCTCCTGCCGCTCGGCGCCACCGAGGCCCACGGCCCGCACCTGCCGCTGGCTACCGACGTCTATCTATCGGAAGAGGTGGCGCGCCGCACGCAGGGGGCGCTGTCGCAGCTTGGCGTGGCCAGCGTCATCGCAC
>DAORCZ010000204.1:0-6779 GCA_035345735.1 Pseudomonadota bacterium
GGGTGCTTTTATCCGGCCTCGGCAGCGAAAGTCAACGGAGCCCTACAAGAACCGGTGGCGCTCGCCGGCTGGGGCGCGGGTTCTCTGGGGGCCACGGCGGGGCGAAGCGGCCCGGGGACGGCAGATGGGCCCACCTGGCTATTCCAGCTCATGGTGGCCTTTGTCCCAGCCTTTGCCGAGGGGGCGGGGGCGGCCGAAGTAGTCCGTGGCGATCTCGCCATTGGCCGGTTGCGTGCCGTGATCGACGCACAGGTTGCGGGCGGCGACGGTTGGTGCAAGCTGCGGTTCGGAGCCGCTGCTTAGCGTCACGCTGTCGTCGGTTACGCTGAGTGCTGCCGAGCAGCCGACCGGCCCAGTGCCATTCATGACCAGGATCGAGTTTTCGATGACAAAGGGGTTTAGACACTGCACGCTGCCTTGGCTGCGCGTGACGGTGTTGTACGCGAAGACGCCGCTGGCATTCAGGCCGAGACGGATCGGGTGCATCATGGCGGCCGCGCCGCTGTCGACGACCAGGGTGTTGACGATGCGATAGGTGCCGGTGCTGGTCGCGCCCACCTGAATGGCCAGTCTGCCGGGGGTGCTAATGCGCGTGCGCTCGATGTTGATCGACGAGCAGTCGTTGGCGTCGACCCCGGCCACTGATCCCGAGACCGAAGCCGCCACGAGGTTCAAGGTGCCACCTCCGCGACAGGTCACCGCCGCCGTGCCCGCCGAGGCGCTGATGATGACGTCCGACAACGTCAGGCGACCGCTGCCATTGAGATCGACCGACGGGAAGGTCGCACCGGGGCTGGCTGAGCGGCCGGGGCCGATCAACGTCACCGTCGGTGTGGTCAACGCGATGGCCGGATAAGGGGTGGCACTGGGCAGGGCCTTGATGACCGGCTTGCCCGAGGCTATGGCGACCGCGAGCGTGCAGTAGGGTTTGCTGACGGTGCTGGCGTTCAGGCTGTTGGTCTCGCAGCCAGCGGGGTTGTTGCCGAGGTACGCGATGGAGCTTGTCGGCAAGCAGCTGCCGGTTGTGCCCAGGCCAGCCGGATAGTCATTCGGGCGGCGACAGACGCCGTCGCTGGCGCCAGGCACAGAGTCGCACTCGCTGTGCGCCAGGCAACCGCGGCACTTTTGCGTGGTCGTGTCGCAGAAGGCTTGGTCGGGCGTGCTGCTGCAGTGCTGGTTGGTCCCACACTGACCGCAGGTGTTGCCGCCGGCTCCGCTCGGCTTGGCGCAGTAGTTCAGCGCCGGACTGACGCCGCGATCGGACGACCAGACACGGCACTGGGTGTCGGCGTCGCAGGGGACACAGGCCCCCGAGCGGCACTGCGCGGCCGCTGCGGAGGGGCACTGGGCGCTGGAGCTGCAGCCTCCCCCCGTCTCGCAGCGCTCGCTGACCGGGTTGCAGACCTGGCCCTGGGCGACGTCACAGAGGCTGGGATTGACGACGCAGTTTTCGGGGCCGGCGGTGCGGGGAAACAGCGCATCACAGCTAGGCGCGCAGAGTAGACAGAGGGCAGCAATGGTTCGACGCAAGCGCATGAACAACCTCGTGGGATCTCGGGCAGCGGGGGGGCACTAGGGGCCTTCGACGCGAACAATCGAGCGGGGTCCAGGCATGGCGACCAGGATGGCTCCACCGACGGCGAGCAGGCTGCCGCTGACCGTAAAGCCGATGCCCGTGGGCAGGGTGCTGTACACCTCGCGGCAAGCGCGCATGGGGTCGGTGGCTTCCGTGCACTGACCATTCCAGGCCAGGCCGGTGGCGCCGATGCCGATGCCGGCGACCCCCAGGGCCATGAGCCCGCTCCCGGTCAGGATGCGCCACAGCGGGCGGGGACCGCGCTCTTCGCGCTCGCGAATGACGAGCGGTTTTTTGGGACGGCGCAGATCTTCTTGCGCCTGCTTGAGGTAGTCCTGCGCCTTCTGTTCCGTGTCCGGCTCGCGCTCGGCCGGTGGTAACGCGAGGTAGCGCTGGAAGTTGTCGATCGCGGCCTGTGGGTTCCCGCTTTTCTGCTGCACCCGGCCTATGTTGACCAGCAGCCAAGGCACCGGCTGCAGTCGATAGGCCGCTTCGTAGTTAGCGAGCGCCGCGGCGAACTGGCCGGCCTTGGACAGGTTGACTGCACTCTCGTAAAGCGCGTTGCAGCGCTCGTCGCGTAGGCAGGGATCGCTACCGCCGGTGCCGCTGGCGGCGGCCGGACCGGCTGTTGCGTCGGCTGCGTGCGTTACGGCCTCGGCAGCGAAGAGGCCGAGTCCGAGAACCAGAGGCGGCAGCCAGCGCCAGCGCCAGCGCTGCGACGGGACAGAGTGGTCGCTAGTCCTCAATCTTGGGTCGGGCATTCTTGGGCTCGGTTGGTTTCGGGGAGGTGGCGGGTGACACCGCAGGGGTGGTGCCGCGGGAGACCGCTCGGCTGCCACGGCCACTGCTGCTGCCACGGCTGGATTCGCTGCTCGCCTTTTCCTCCGTGCGGGTGGCGGCGGTGGGCAGTGCAGCATCGAGAATCTCGTGTCGCTGCACCGGGCGATCACCCTCGACCTGGAGCATGCGATCTTGATATCCGGTTCGCTGCAGCCGCAGCCGCACAGCCCCGGCTTGCACCGGCTGATGCAAGCGACAGGGCGTCTCGCAGATCACTTTGCCCTCATCGACGCGCCAGACCTTGGCCCCGGCCGGCTCGCTGATGATTGACCACTGCAGAGTCGTCGGGCTGGCGGCTGCCACTGCGTTCGGGGCAAGGGCGGCCGGGGTGTTGGCGGTGAGCGTCGAGGACGCGGCCCCACCCGACGGTGGTCGCTTGGCGAGGATGCCGTACAGGCCGGCCAAAAGAGCGATCGGCACAAGGACGCTCAACGCCAGCTGGACGCCCCTGGCAGGCCGGGTCTGCGAGGACTGCGTCGTCGGCGAGGGCGGATCGAAGGGAGTGATCGCCGGGGCGTCGCCGCGGCTACGTCGAGCCAGCACTTCGGGGGGGCGCGGTTTGTCCGGGGCCTTCTTGGCGAGCGCCTGTAGCTCGACAGCCACCTCGCGCATCTTGGGGCGCTGGCTGCGATCTTTCAGCAAGAGCCGGTTCACGAGCGCGACCACAGCCCCCGGGACATCGGGTGCCAGGCTGCTGAGGTTGGGGACGGGCTGAAACAGGTGCAGGGCAATGATCTCGCCGAATCCCGCCCCCGAAAATGGCGGCTCTCCTGTCAGCAGGTGAAACAGCATGACCCCAAGCGAGTAGACATCCGAACGATCATCGACTCCGCCCGCCCCGCGACACTGCTCGGGCGACATGTAAAGCGGCGTTCCCATGACCGCATCAGTCTTGGTCTTCACCAGCTCGCCGCCCTCGCTGAGCTTGGCGATCCCAAAGTCCAGGAGCTTGGTCCGCTCGCCGCCCTCGATGTTGGGATCGGCGACGATCATCACGTTGTCCGGTTTGAGATCGCGGTGCACGATGCCTTTGTCGTGGGCGGCGGCCAGGGCGTCCGCAATGAGGAACGTCAGGCGAAGGCAGTCGCGGATGCGGAGGGCCCCCTGCCGCTTGATGCGCGCGCTCAGCGACTCGCCGCGCAGGTACTCCATGACGATGAAGGCGGTGCCGTTGTCGAGCTGGCCATAGTCGGAAATTTGCACCAAGCCGGGATGTTCGACGCGGTTCACGGCCCGGGCTTCGTTGAAGAAACGGCCGACGAATTCCGGGCGCACTGCGAACTCGGGATGCAACACCTTGATGGCGACGCGACGTTCGATCGAGGGGTTTACGGCTTCATAGACCGCGCCCATGCCCCCTTGGCCGAGCAGCCGCTCTACCCGGTACGCACCGATGGTGCCAGGGATGTCCGCCACGTCAGCATGATCTCACGTGGAAGGCTGCGCTGACAAGCCGCTGCTCGCAGAGGCTACGTAGCGAAGGGTACAGATGAGGCCGCGCCGCGACGCCTGTATCGCAGCGGCGAGCTAGCGCGAGGACTTCGGGACGCTGGTTCGCCGCACAACATAGGAGAGCTGCTGCATGGCGTACTCTAGCCCCTGCTGCAGCGTTGAGCGGGTCTGCAGCGTCGAAAAATCGATGCCGAGCGTCACCATCTGGCTGGCGACGGAGGCTCCCAGACCCACCATGATGCTGTGGCAGCCAAGGAGGTGGGCGGCACGCACGCTCTGCACCAGATAGTTGGCGACGGCGGCATCGACATACGGCACACCCGTGATATCGAGCAGCGCGTACTGCGCCCGGTGCTGCCCAATGGCGTTGAGCAGACTCTCAAGTACCTGCCGGCCTCGGTTCGTTGTGATCTCTCCGACGATGGGGAGCAGCACGATGCCTTCCCAGATCTGGATGACGGGCACCGCTAGCTGCTCCAAGAGCTGATTTTGGGCTTGGATCACGCGCCCCTGTTCTTCGAGTGCCGCCGAGAGGCGAGCCGACTGCTGAATGGTGGCCTTGAGCTCCGTCACATCCGTGATCACGCCACACAGGCTCGTGATCTCGCCCTGGTCGTTCCGTATCGGATACTTGCGCGTCCAGATCGTCCGCGTCTCGCCACTGCTTCGCGTCAGCTGCTCTTCCTCGCGGGACGGGATGCCGCTTGCCAGTAGACGGTCGTCGTTGCGCCAAAAGACCTCGGCCTGCTCGGGGGGGAAGATGTCCGGATCACTGCGGCCGATGAGCTGTTCGGGAGTGCTCTGTAGGAGGCTGGCGAAGGCGGCATTGCAGGCGATCCAGCGATGCTGGCGATCTTTTACAAACATGGGATCGCTGAAGGCATCGACTGCGGCAGCGAGCAGAGCGTGAGAGGAAGGGTTTACCGCTGGGAGGGAGGGGCGAGACCGGGCTTCATCTGACGTCATCGTGATCTCCGAGGCGGGGGCCGTACCGTGAGGCGATTCGGGCGCCATGGTGAGCGTATCACGGCCTCCCAACTCAGCAGCGGCGCGTGTGGCGCGGCGCGGCCGGGGTGAGATGGATGGGCCAGCGTTCCGTCAGCCTTGTCGCGGGGGATTCGGCGGGTGCCCTGGGCGCAATGTTCGTGAAAAGCCGTTGACACGTCCGTCGGCCCCTGCATATGACTGCCGCCATGCGTACTCAAGTTCTCCATTCGACGGTTTCCGCGCTGGGGCGTGGCCCGCTCCGCCGTGTGCTGCTGGTCGTCGCTGCGTTCCTCATCGCGGTCGGGGCTCAGCTCGGCTGCAAGGCTGACTCGGGCATGGTCGACAAGCGGCCGAAAGACATGGCCATGGCTAGCGAGGATGCGGGCGCCGACTGCGATACCTCGCGCTGTGAGAACCCCGATAGCGTGTGCTGCAACGGCGAGGCCTGCATCGACGTCAACAGCAACCCGTTCCACTGTGGCGGCTGCGGCAAGGTCTGCGGCAATCGCGAGGTCTGTGCCACGGGCCAGTGCGTCTGTCGGGGCGGCGGGCGTGATGCGATGTGCGGGTCGGGTTCGCTCTGCTGCTTCGACGGCTGTCGCGACGTGATGAAGGACACCGCGAACTGCGGTGGCTGCAACCGGGCCTGCGTCTCGGGTGAGATGTGCGAAGGCGGGACCTGCAAGTGCGGACCGGCCGGGCTGTCTTGTCGATCGGGTCAGGTGTGCTGCGGCAGCGGCTGCAGCAGCCTCAACGATGATCCGAAGAACTGCGGCAAGTGCGGCAAAGAGTGCGCTCCGGGCAAGGCCTGCAAGGGCGGCCAGTGCGAGGGCGAATGCGCTGCGCCTTGCGGCGTGGGCGAGGCCTGCTGCGATGGCGGCTGCGTCAACATCCTCAACAACCCCAAGCACTGCGGTGGCTGCGGTCGCGACTGCGCCAAGATCTCGCCGTTCCCCGTCCCGGCTTGCACGCTGGGCAAGTGCTGGGACATTCGCATGGACGGTGGCATGCCGCCGGTGATGGATATGTCCGTGCCGCCGGTCGACATGAGCACGCTCGACTAGGCCGTTATGATCACGCTGCACGTCAACATCGATCACGTCGCGACGCTGCGTCAGGCGCGCGGTACGCCCTATCCGGATCCGATCTGGGCCGCCTCGCTCTGCGAGCTAGCGGGTGCGCATGGCATCACGGTGCACCTGCGCGAAGATCGTCGGCACATCCAAGATCGCGATGTCGAACTCCTGCGGCAGACGGTGCGTGGAGTCCTGAATCTGGAGATGGCGGCGACGACGGCGATGGTCGAGCGCGCGCTGGCCATCCGGCCCGATGTCGTCACGCTGGTTCCTGAGCGGCGCGAGGAGCGCACGACCGAAGGTGGTCTGGATGTCACCGGCAGTCATCGCGAGGGGGTGGCGAGAGCGGTGCAGGCCCTGACCGCGGCGGGTATCGCCGTCTCGCTGTTCATTGCACCCGACACGTCGCAGGTGCGCGCGGCGCTGGCCCTAGGCGTGCCGCGCATCGAGCTGCACACCGGACACTACTGCGAGGCCACGCTCAGCCCGCATAAGTCGGCACCGGCGGCGGGAGCTGCCGTGCGGGCCCCCGGCTCGCGTACCATCAGCCTGCACAGCACTGTCCAACACGAGCGCGCCGAAGCTGAGCTTGAGCACTTGGCGGCGGCGGCAGAAGAAGCAGTCAGCCACGGCTTGCATGTCGCGGCTGGACACGGACTCGACTACAACAATGTTCGCCCCGTCGCTGCCATCCCCGGCATCGAGGAGCTCAACATCGGCCACGCCCTCATCGCGCGCGCAGTCCTCGTCGGTATCGAGCGAGCTACGCGCGACATGCTGGACATCCTGCAATCGGTGTCATGAAAAAACTTTGCACCGCCTTCGCGCTGACCACGTCGCTGGTCGCG
>DAORCZ010000204.1:6879-10421 GCA_035345735.1 Pseudomonadota bacterium
CGGTGTCATGAAAAAACTTTGCACCGCCTTCGCGCTGACCACGTCGCTGGTCGCGTATGCCTCGGCTGCTCCCCCAACCAAACCTGCCGCTGCCAGCCCGGCCAAGTCCGATGAGGCCGATGCTGCGGATCGTCACGCGGTCTTCGACCTGATCGCCAACCGCACGCTGGCTCACTTGGAGCAGCGAGGGGGCTTGGTGCTGGCCGGCGGATCGCCCGGCTTTGTGCGCTACGCTCACTTTGGTCGCCCGACTCCAACCTGGCGAGCCCGCGTCGCTGTCGATGGCGTGCAGACCGCACTCGCGCAGGCCAGCGCTCGGCTGCAGGTGCCGCTGACGTCGGCTCAGGCTGCCGGGCAGAGCATCTGGTTGCGCGTCAAGGTGCAGGCTCCGTCTTCGCTGAAGATCGCGGCGGCAGGCAAGGCCAGCGCGGCGCTGCCGCTTAAGCCGGGCTGGCAGACGGTCGAGATCAAGCTGCCACCTTCCTCGCTGCATGCCGGCGAAAACGCGCTCGCGCTGACGTTTGCCCATGTCGGAAACTGGCCGGTGCCCGGCAGTCCAGGCCCGGTGCGGGCCGCAGCCGCGGTGCACTGGCTGCAGGTCGGTGGGAAGGAGCCGCCTGCTGACTACGTGCCGCCGCGCTTGGCCGATGGGAACAAGCTGCTGATCCCTGGCGACTCGGCGCTGCACTACTACGTCTACATCCCGCGGGGCGGTGCCTTGCGAGTGCAGGGGCAGGGGGGCTGTTCGCTCAAGCTGCAACTTGAAGGCAGCAAGGCTGGTGCAGATCGCGCGCCACGCGACGTGCCCCTTGATGGCAGTGCGCAGTCCTTGTCCGCTCATGCCAATGAAGTGCGGCGCCTGACGCTGGCTGCCCAGGGCTGCCCTCAGCTTGCGCTAAGCGCGGCCGAGCTTTTGGCGCTGGGGCCCACCCCCACGCTGCGCAAGGCCGAGAAGCCACGCAACGTCATCATCTGGCTCTCAGATGACACGCGGGCCGACAAGTACCGGCTGTGGAACAAGGGCTCGCGCGTCGAGACTCCCGTGCTCGATGCCTTCAGCGAGCGTGCGACCCGCTTCGCCATTGCCTACGCGCAAGGCAACGAGTCACGCGTCAGCCATGCTTCTCTGTTCACCGGCTTGTATCCGGCGCAGCATCGCTTCATCAGCGACAAGGCCGTGCTCCCGCCGCAGCTCGTCATCTTGCCCGAGGCCATCAAGCCGGCCGGGCTGTTTAACATCGCGCACATCGCCAACGGCTACATCACCAAGCGCTGGGGCTTCGGCGATGGCTGGGACTTCCTGAAGAACCACATTCACGAAGGCGGGGGGCTCAAGGGCGAGGATCTGGTCGCGGCGGCGAAGACCTTTCTGACCAAGAACCCAGCGAGCAAGAAGCCCTTCTTCCTGTACCTCGGAACTATCGATGCGCACGTCTCGTGGCGCGCGCACGAGCCCTGGATTTCCAAGTACGACCCCGAGAGCTACAGCGGCCCGTTCGTCAAAGGCTGCATGGATCCGCAGCTCGATCGCATCGTGGCCGGTCAGCTGCAGATCACGCCGCGCGATCGGCAGCGGGTGGTGGCGCTCTACGACAGCGACATCTCGTACAACGACCAGCAGTTCGGCGCGCTGCTCGATCTGCTGAAGAAGAACGGTCACGAAAACGACACGATGATCGTCTTCACCAGCGACCACGGGGAAGAGTTCTGGGATCACGGCCGCATCGGGCATGGCCAGTCGCTGCGGCAGGAGCTGGTGCACGTTCCCTTGTGGATTTACTACCCGCCGATGTTCCCCGGAGGGCGCGTGGTGGAGGAGGGCGCCGAGCTTGTCGATATCCTGCCGACCCTGACCGATGCGCTCGGCGTCCCGACCCCCAAGGACGTGCAGGGTGAGTCGCTGATCCCGGTGGCGCAAGGTGTGGGTGCTGGCTACCCCCGGCCCGCGGTGGCCAGTCAGTACGAGCTCTCGCACACCATGCGACTTGGGCGCTACAAGCTGCTGGTCAGCGGTGGGGGTCAGGTCAAGCTGTTCGATGGCGCGGACGACCTGGGCGAGACCCGCGAGCTCAATGCCAGCGAGCCCATCGCTCTGCGCTTCATCAGCGACGCCATGTCGCTGTGGCTGGCCTACCAAGGCCAGTGGAAGAAGTCACGCTGGGGCGTGGCCTCGAACCACCGACCCGAGCTGGCCGCTGATTTGGACAAGTAGGCTGCAAACGCCGCCGCACCCCGACGGTCGACCCGGGCTAAGCGGTCTAACGCACCTAGGTTTTGCGGCCGGTTACCGTCCCCCGCAAACCGCTCCTCTCCGTCTGAAGCCGCGCCGATCCGGCGATTGACTCAGGGACGAGAGTTGTCATACGATGGCACACGCACATGGGATTTTTGTACTGGGCGCCGCGGTGTTGCACCTGGCAATGCCGCACCACACCACAGCCGGGCGGTTTTCTGGGGATGACCGCTGCGCCGCGGATGACAGGGCAGCACCCGAGCGGCCGGCTACGCTCGTCTCTCATGGCGTACTCCTGCGCGTAAGGGGCCTCCGTGCGTCTTCCTGCACCGTTTGGTAAGTACCTGCTCCTTGAGCGCATCTCCGTCGGCGGGATGGCCGAGGTGTTCAAGGCGAAGGCCTTCGGTGTCGAGGGCTTCGAGAAGATCATCGCGATCAAGAAGATCCTGCCCTCGATGGCTGAGGACGCGGACTTCATCCAGATGTTCATCGATGAAGCCAAGATCTGCAGCCAGCTCAACCACGCCAACGTCTGCCAGGTCTTCGAGCTTGGCAAGATCGACGACAGCCACTTCATCGCCATGGAATTCATCTGGGGCAAAGACCTGCTCCAGATGCAGAACCGCTTCCGTCGCCTGCGCAAGCAGATGTCGCTGCAGCAGGCCGCCTTCGTCGCTTCCAAGATCTGCGAAGGTCTGGACTACGCGCACCGCAAGAAGGACGCCAACGGCAAGCCGCTGAACATCATCCATCGCGACGTCTCGCCGCAGAACGTCATCGTCAGCTACGACGGTGAGTGCAAGGTCATCGACTTCGGTATCGCCAAGGCGGCGTCGCGTTCGTCCAAGACCCAGGCCGGCGTGCTCAAGGGCAAGTTCGGCTACATGAGCCCCGAGCAGATCGCCGGCAAGACGCTCGATCGTCGGGCCGACATCTTCGCCATCGCCACCATCCTCTACGAGCTTTTGACGCTCGAGCGCCTGTTCCTGGGCGAAAGCGACTTCGCGACGCTGGAGAAGGTCAGAAACGTCGCCGTTCCGCCCCCCTCGCAGGTGCGCAAAGACGTCCCGCCCGAGCTTGACCGCATCATCATGAAGGGGCTCGCCAAGGAGGTAGACGAGCGCTACCAGTGGGCGAGCGAGATGCAGGACGACCTCGCCGACTTCCTCGCGCTGACCGAGCCGGTGTACAACGCCAAGCAGCTCTCGATCTGGATGCGCGAGAACTTCGTGTCCGAGCTCAAGAAAGAGAGCCAGGTCCTCGAAGAGCAGCGCAACCCGTCGTGTTCCGATACGCTGCTGCGGAACAC
>DAORCZ010000205.1:0-10397 GCA_035345735.1 Pseudomonadota bacterium
TCGGTCACCGCGGCGACGTACTCGATGTCACTGCCATCGCTGTTACGGCAGGGGATCTTCTCGGTCTTGGTCTGTCCCGCCGGCACGGTGCCGAAGTTCTTCTCGTCCGGCGAGCAGGCCAGGGTCAGCGACTTGGCCGTGCCGTCGAGCTTGATCTGCACTGGGGCCATCAAGCCCGCTGCGTTGACCACCAGGATGGCGGTGCGCGCACCGGCTGCCTGCGGGCGGAAGTCGACGGGGATCTGGAAGTTCTGTCCCGCCGGCACCGGCATCATCGGCACCTTGCTGCTGTCGAAGCCGAAGTCGTTGTAGTGCATGCCAATGATCTTCACGTCGAGTCCGGTCAGCGGAGCCTTACCGGTGTTGCTCACCGTCACCGCCATCGGCTGGCTGCGCAAACCCGCGATGGTCTGTGGGAACGTCAGCATCATCGGCGAGACCGTGATCTCGGCCTGCGTGCCAATCGCCGACAGCGCGATCTTCAGCGTGCCGCCCTGGACCAGATCGTTTACGCCAATCGCGATCTCGCCTGTGTACTGCTGCGCCATCGTCGGCGTGACGTTGACTTCCAGCTTCACCGGTGCGTCGCCCTTCTTCAGCGAGGTGCCTTCGGCCGGGAAGGCCACGACCTTGAAGGGGCCCATCGCGGCGGCGGGCGTCAGCGTGCTCTTGCCGAAGACCAGCGGCTGATCGCCCTCGTTGGTCAGCTCGATGACCTGCGTTGGCGAGGTCGCCTTGAGGTAGATCGGGCCGAAGTCGATGTTGCCCGGTTTGGCAACAATCTTGGGACCCGTGGCGATGCCGGTCAGCGGGACCTTGGCGATATGGCCCGCGCTGTAGTCGGTGGTGATCACCAGATCCGCGGTCTGCATGCCGATATCTTTCGGGCAGAACTTCACCGGGATGCGCAGCTCGCCGTTGTTGGGGTTGACGAAACGTCCGCCGGTGATGGGCTGCGAGAACGAAGCGGCGTTCGGACCCGAGAAGTTCACTGACAGGACGCGCAGCGCATCCGTGCCGCTGTTTTTGATTACGGTTTCCACCGCGGCCGAGCACTGGCCGGTCTGCTGCGCCGGCGTGAAGTCGACTTTGGCGGGCGACAGGTCGAAGTTGGCAACCACGCCATTGCAGTTCAGGGTCACGGTCGCCATCGCCGTCATCGGGTCATCGCTGGCGATGTTCAGCGTCGCCTGACGCAGACCGGTTACCGTCGGGTTGCACTGGATGCGCAGGTTCTCGCTGCCACCGTTTGGCTTCACCACAAGCGGTGTGCCCATGCTGATGGGGTTGAGCACCGAGAACTCGCCAGCGTTGGCACCCGTGAAGGTCACTGCCGAGATCGTGAGGTCTGCCAAGCCAGCGTTGGTGACGGTGAGCGGTATCTCCGGTCCCTTCTGGTTCACGCGCACCGGCGTCAGGACGATAGTGCCCGTCGGGACGCCGATCTTCGGCTTGCCATAGGAGCCGTTCACGTTGATGGTCGCGGTGCGATCGGCGCCGTCGTTGTAGTAGATGGTCAGCGTCGCTGAGTGGACGCGCTCCATCATCGGGTTGAACTTCACCTCGAAGCTGACGAAGCCGCCAGAGTAGAGCGACGTCGGGATCGACGGCGTACCGGTCAGCGTGAAGTTCGTCGTATCGCTGATCGTCGGGGCCGAGCGCAGCGTCAGCAGACCACCGCCGGCGTTGCTGATCGTAACGATCTGGCTGCGCGGCATCGAGCCGACGGGCAGCCCGCCAAAGTTAATGACCTGTGGATCGACCTGATACTTCGGTCCCAGACCATTGGCCGACAGCGGAATCGCAATCCCGAACGCACCTGGCGTCGAGGTATCCAGTTTGTAGGACGTGGTCCGCTTGCCCGGCGCCGCCGGCTTGGCGATGACTTCCAGCGCCAGCGTGTCGTCTTTCTTGAGCGTTATCGGGAAGCTCGCGCCGCCCGACACGTTGACGATGAACTCGGTGCTGGCCGGCGAAAGCGAGCCCGCCGACAGCGTAATCGGATCCTTGCCAGTGTTCGTCACTGTGACGTACTGCGGCAGCGAGGTCGTGGTCGCAGGGACATCGCCGAAGTCGACAACCCCTGGCTGCGACTGCAGCGGGTTGGCCACCCAGATCAGCGAGTTGGCAATGAGCTTGTAGGCATCGCTCTTTGGATCCAGACAACCTGGCGAGCCGATGTCCGTGCTCGACACGTACATGTTCAGGTCGACGCGACGGTGATTGCCCGGGTTGCCGACCACCGCGATACCGCGTCCATCAGCCCAGGTCGCCACGATGCGACCGCCATTGCGCAGGTCACCGGCGGCCAGTGTCGACCGGTGGTAGCACTGGTTGCCCGACGCGTTGACCGCCGTGACACCGTCGAGCACCGGGTGCATCTCGGACTTGGTGCCGAAGGTCGCGCCGCGCGAATAGCTCATGCTGCCGCTCTGGTTGACCAGCGCGTAGCGGGTGTAGAAGTCGCCGCTGATGTTCGAGTACGAGTAGTTGAGGTAGTACGGCAGCATCTGCACCACGCCGCCGCCGCCATCGATGTACTGCGCGATGACGTTGCCGATGCCCGTCGGATCGCTACAGCCGCGGCTGCTATCGGCCCAGATCAGCAGCGCGTCGTACTGCGTCAGCGTTGCTAGCGTCGGCGCCGTCACGCTCATATCGACCGAGTCCACCTTGTCGAAGAGCTTGAGGTCTTCCAGCTTGCGCTTGACGTCGGTCTGCACCGAAAAGTCGCCGCTGCAGAAGACCGATGCGATCTTCGAGCCGGCCTCAGCCATTCCGCCGGTCGCCAGCACCGCACCGATCACGCCGCCGATTAGCGGACGCAGCCATTGCTTCGTCCGGCTTGGGCTCACCGTCTGTCGCTGAGCCTCGTCCCCCCTAGCACTAGGGGTGCTGCCGGTCATTTGCCCGCTCTGCGGGACAGCAGCCTTGGTCCACATGGCACCCTCCTCTGTTCCTCGGTTCAAGGTGCGGCTGTCATACCACCAGTCCCCAGGACCTTTGTAGGAAAAGTAGGATGCGGTACACGAGGAGCGAAGGCTGTGCGGCCTAGCCAACGGGACGACCGGCCGGGTCTTACGGCCGACCTCCCTCTACACCAAGGGGAGAAGGCGCTTGTCGATGTAGCGGAGAAAGTTAGCCAAGCCGCACGCCTGGCCGCGCGTAGCCAGCATCGGCAGCGGCGCCTCAGTCAGACAGCGCTCCTCGCGATCGCGGTCTGACCCGATGAGAATTCGCAGGACACGCTTTGCGCTGCGCTTCGCCTGCTCATCGTTGGCATCTAGCTGTTCGCGTCGAGGATGGGCGGCACCGATGATCACCGGAAACGGCCAGGTGCGATCGCGGTCTTGTCGCGCTTGCTGTAGGCCCCGGCAGCGAGCCTGATGTCCATCGGTATCACGTAGCAGCACCACTACATCACATCAGGCGCTGGCCGCTCCGTCGCAAGGATCAGCAGCGCTCGGCGCGCACTGGCGGCATCCATGGCACCCGGCTGCCCGTCAAAGTGTCCGGCGGGGTGGAGTCTCCGCTCGCGCGCCAGCACCGGCACTTTGTCCCAGGCCAGGAAGGAATGCCCCGACGGTGCTTGCCGGGCCGCTGCGCTTAGCCATCCCGCCGCTCACGCAGCCACGCATCCCCCGCGGTGCTCCAGATCTCCCCGGGCAGCATCACATCTTTCCATCGCGCATACTCGGGGTGCTGCATCAACGTACCGCACAGCGCCACCCCGTCGTCCGACAGCGTCATCAGGCGAATCTCTTCTGCCTTCAGCTTGTCCAGAAGATACGGCGAGTGGCTGGTGGCCAGGATCTGCAGCATCGGTCTTGTGGAGAGCAAGCGTCGCAAGATGTCTACGAGCTCGCGCTGTGCCTGGGGATGTAGTGCACGGTCCAAATCATCCACGAGCAGCAGAGACGGCCACTCCTGCCCCAGCACGGCGGTCAGCCAGCCCAGCACCAGCAGTGTTCCCTCACTCGTGAGCTCCGCCGGGACTTTGTCCGCGCCCTTGAAGTCAAAGTAGATTTTGTGACCGGCGCCGATACGCGTTTCGAGCATCCGCCCGCCGGCAGGGTCTCTTCCCGCCTCCTGATATTCCACGGAAGCGCGCAGCAGCCGGATTTGTCGCACCGCTGGGATGACCGTGCGCAACGCTTCCTGGATGAGCATGAAGCGTGCGGGATCTGAAGTGGCTAGTTCTGCCAGCACCGATGGGAGGCCCGCTCCATTGGCGGCCAACGTCGGCGCCTTATCGCCACTATAGGAAGCGGCCGATAGAAGGGCGGGATCGAGTCGCAAGATTTCCGCGATCGGGAAGCGCTGCACGCTCGATGGGGCTGGTGAGCGACGTCGTTCATCTGGGGCCGGCTTCGCATCTGGCTTGACGTCCTCCAAGCTAAGGAAGCCGCCGTCCCAGTTATTCTTGCCAATCGCGATGACCGGCTTCGCAGCTTGGTGTTCATCCACAAGCTCGATACGGAGCTCGTCCGAATCAGATGATTTGCAGAAGTAGTCCGAGGCCAGACTTATTTGAGAACCCGGCTTTTTTGCTAGCAGCCGCCTCACCAGGGAGATGCCCTGCAGCACGCTGGACTTGCCGGAGGCATTGGGGCCGACGAAGACGGTCAGGGGCGTGGGGAAGTCGATGGTGACGTCGCGGAGGGCTTTGAAGTTCTGGAAGCGGGCTCGCGTGATCATCGCTCCGTCACCGTATCGCACCGCGTCAGGCGCTGGCCAGAACTTCTAAGGTGCGACCGGGGGCGCCGCTGGGCTGTCTGGGGTAGGGGGGGCTGCGGGCCCTTCGGGGGTGGGGTCGTTTTTTTTGCGGTCGGAGAGGGTCTGGGCGCGGAACTGGTCGAGGGGGCGCAGGGCATCGCGAGCCCTGACCAGCGTCTTGGGATCGTCGTCTTCGACGGATGCGGCGACACGCGTAGCGTAGGTGACGATGGCCCGCGAGAGGGCACGGACCTGGCTGCTCAGGTCGGGGCCGTCCTCCTGCCGGGTGAGCTGAGCCTGCACCATGGCGTCGTAGCGAGGCTGAAGCTTGCGGACCTGGCGCAGGAACTCCGGACCGCAGATGGCATCGAGGTCGCGGGCCAGGCCGTCTTCGTCGATCCGACGCAGCAGGGCCGAGGTGGTCGCGGCTTGCTCGGCATAGCTGAGCTTCAGGAAAGACAATCCGTCGGGGAATAGAGTCAGGATCAGTTCGGCTGCTCGCAGCGACAGCGGAAAGTCATCGCCCGGCAGCAGGGCATAGCTGTCCAGGCGACCGCGCAGCGCAGCCCAAGCCTGATCGCTGAGCTGATCGACCTGACGACTGCTGATGTCGCTGCTGGCGACCTCGGCTCGCTGCCGGGCGACCCAGGCCGACTCGGCGCTATCGAGGGTGGAGCGCAGGGCATCGCTGGCTTTCTTGGCAGCGGCCGGCAGTCCGGCGGGCTGGGCAGCCAAGAGGGCCCGCGCCAGGCTAAGACCGCTGGCCAAACTGATAATCGGGGCGCGTACGTAGAGCGAAGGGTCGAATGATTGGGTGTCAGTCATGCTCCGCAGCCTGCCTTACGGTCCGACCACTCGCAAGGCACGCCACCCACGTTCCCGAGGCCCACAAAAAGGAAAGCAGGGGTCGCTGACCTGTTCGCAGATGTCCCGCTGGATGAGGAAACAGGTCGACAACCTGTTTGGGGATGTTCGGGTGGATGGGGAAACGGGTCGACGACCTGTTTGGGAATGTTCGGGCGGATGGGGAAACGGGTCGACGACCTGTTTTGGGAGGTCCGGGTGGATGGGGAGATGGGTCGATGACCTGTTTTGGGATGTCCGGGTGGATGGGGAAACGGGGCGAGAACCCGTTCTTGATCTCCCAATGAATGGGAAAACGGGTCGATGACCTGTTCTTGATCTCCCGGGATATCGGGAACCCCCTATTTTTCTAGCTCGGGGGCGCGCTGGCTGGGGGCAGAGGGGGCGTGGGGGCGGTGATGGGTGGCGGCGGTGGCGTGGCTTCGGGGGGCAGGGGGGCGAGGTTCTGGGCGGTGTCGTCGAGATCGCGCAGGCGGGCAGCGGCTTGCTCGGGCGGGGCGACGAGCGTAAGGACGTAGCCAAACGGGGGGTTGACGTAGAGGTACTGGCGCATGACCTGTGTCCGCTGGCCCTCGGCGGGGACAAGCTGGGCGTCGATCTGGATGCGCTGACCGTTGGGCCAGAGGCTGGCGCGCTGGACCTGGCTGCGCAGACCCTGCACGCGCCCGCTGTCGCGCAGCGCACGGGTCTGTTCAGCGAACTGGGCCAGGGTGGTGCCCTCGGGTAGCCGCTTGCCGACGAGGGTCATGACGGCTCGCTCGCCGGCTTGGCTGCGTTCGGCCCAAGCCAAAAGCTGGGGATAGTTGGCGCGATCACGGGGGCGAAGCTCCCAGCGTGGCGGCGTCTTGAAACCTGAGATGCCGTAGTCGCGGCGCGTGATCTCTTCCGGGGCACCCGCCCGCGCCGGCAGGATGAGGGCGCTGCACAGAGCCAGAGCGCCGAGCAGGCCAAGGGGCGAGGGCAGCCAGCGCAGGGCAGGGCGCAGGCTCATTTTGGGCCGCGCCCCCCAGGGCCCGGCAGCTTTCCGGGGCCCGCTCCCAGCGGCAGGAGCTTGGCGCCGCGGGGGGCATCGGGGATAGCCAGGGTGACATCGCCGGTGACCCGTAGCTGACACGACAGCCGCAGCTTGGTGATGAAGTAGGTATTGCCGAGGTGACGCTTCTCGACTTCGCTGAACGGGGGCAGGTTGGCCTCACCGGCGAGGACCTTGACCCGGCAGAGGCCGCAGGTGCCACGCCCGACGCAGGCCGTGGGAAGTGGCACGCTCTGCCGGCGGGCGGCCGCAAATACGGTCTCGCCTTCGGGGCAGTCGATGCTCATGCCGATCGCGTCAAAGGTGATGAGGGGCATTAATCGCGACCATTCTAAGTTCGCACAGGCTGGGCAGGCGGGTGAATTTGCTATACCTCGCCCATGAACACACCCTATCGCCCTGCGCTCCTCGTCTTGCCATCCGCGGTCTGGCTCGCTGGCTCGCTTTGCCCCCCACTCGCCTCTGCGGAGCCCACCCAGGTGGCGGCCAAGCCGGTCGTAGCCGTGCCCGCTGCGTCCGAGAGTCCGGCTCCACCCGCCAAGCGCCCGCTCTCCAGCCTGCCCTATACCCCCAGCTTGGAGCCTGGCTTCATGGATCGCAGCGTCGATCCCTGCAGCGACTTTTATCGGTATTCGTGCGGTGGTTGGATGCAGAAGAACCCGGTGCCGCCGGATCAGGCGCGCTGGACCGTCTACGGCAAGCTGTACGACGAGAACCAACAGTTTCTTTGGGGGCTTCTCGAGGACGCCCGCCGGGAGGGCGCGCGGCCACCAGCCCAGCAGAAGATCGGTGACTACTTCGCCGCCTGCATGGACGAATCGGCGGTCGAGGCGCGTGGTGCCCAGGCCTTGGCCGGTGATCTCGCGGCGATCACCGCCCTGCGCCGCAAAGAAGATCTGTCGCGCTTCCTGGGCGGGATGCACCAGCGGATGTCGTCGGGGCACTCGGCAGCGCTATTCGGCTTCGGCGCTGATCAGGACCCGGGGAACTCTGAGCAGGTGATCGCCTGGGCCAGTGCATCGGGGCTGGGACTGCCCGATCGCGACTACTACACCAAGACCGATGCCAAGTCGGTCGAGACGCGCGGGCGCTACCAGGCGCACGTTGCGGCGATGCTGGTGCTTTCGGGGGTGCAAAAGGCGCAGGCAGATCGCGATGCAGCGACAGTGCTGCGGATCGAGACGACGCTGGCCCAGGCTTCGCTTACCCGCGTCGAGAAGCGCGATCCGTACAAGGTCTATCACAAGATGGGGCTCGCCGAGCTGTCGACGCTGGCCCCGCAGATCCGCTGGAACGAGTACCTCGGCAGCCTGGGAGCGCCGGCGATTGCCGAGGTCAATGTGACCGAGCCGAAGTTCTTTTCGGTGCTGTCGGCGCTGATCGCGAGCGAGCCGCTGCCGAACCTGCAGACCTATCTGCGCTGGCATGCGGTGCGCGGTCGGGCCCCGTATCTGTCGTCGGCGTTTGTGCAGGCCGACTTCGACTTCTACCGCGGCTATCTGCGCGGTGTGAAGCAGCAGCAGCCACGCTGGAAGCGCTGCGTTGGCTGGGTCGATCGCGATCTCGGTGAAGCGCTGGGGCAGGTCTTCGTCGAGCGGGCCTTCCCAGTGGCGGTGAAGAAGAAGGCGCTCGACATGGTGCAGCGCATCGAAAAGGTCATGGGTGAGCGGCTAAACACGCTTTCGTGGATGAGCGCAGCGACGAAGAAGCAGGCGCTGGCCAAGCTGACCTCGATGCGCAACAAGATCGGCTACCCCGACAAGTGGCGCGACTACTCGGCGCTGGCGATTCAGCGCGATGACTTTCTGGGCAACGTCGATCGCGCCTATGCCTTCGAGGTTCGGCGCCAGCTAGCGAAGATCGGCAAGCCCATCGATCGCGGTGAGTGGGGAATGACGCCTCCGACGGTGAATGCCTACTACAACGCCTCGATGAACGACATGAACTTCCCGGCAGCGGTGCTGCTGCCGCCGCTTTTTGACCTGAAGCTCGACGATGCGCCGAACTATGGCAATACCGGCGGCACGATCGGTCACGAGCTGATCCACGGCTTCGATGACGAAGGACGCAACTTCGACGCCGCCGGCAATCTGCGCGACTGGTGGACGCCAGCCGACGCCAAAGAGTTTGAGGCGCGATCGAGCTGCATCGCCGACCAGTACGCGCAGTACGTGATCGTCGATGACATCAAGATCAACAGCAAGCTGACGTTGGGCGAAGACGTGGCGGATCTCGGCGGGCTGATCCTGGCCTGGGAAGCCTGGCAGGATGCGACGCACAACCAGCGCCTGCGACCGATGGATGGCCTATCGCCAGAGCAGCGTTTCTTCGTCGGTTTCGCGCAGTGGACCTGCGAGAACCAGCGCGATGAAGACAAGCGGGTGAGCGCGCTGACCAACCCGCACTCGCCGGGCATCTATCGCATCAACGGCGTCGTCGCCAACATGCCCGAGTTTGCCCGCGCGTTTGCCTGCAAGCCCACCGCCAAGCTGGTGCGCAAGAACATCTGCAAGGTGTGGTAGGTCGGGGCGGGCTAGTCTTCGGGCAGTGACGTGGGCAGGTCTTCGTCGCGTAGCCCGCCGGCCGGGTTCGGCGGTTTCTTGCGAGGCACGGGGAGCTGAGCCGGTCGCAGGGGGGGCGTTCCTGCAGAGACGGCTGGCTTGACGGGGTTGCTCGGCGGCGGAGTCACGGGGCGGGCGCTGGTCCCAAGGTCGGCAGCGGGCGCGGCGGGCTGCGCTACGCTCGTGCCGGCATCGACGAGCTCACCAGGGCCCATGTCGCCGCGCTCGGCGAGGCGGATATGTGGGCTGGCGTCCTGGCTCTGATCGAGCTCTAGCTCGGCGTCGCGGTACCCGGCGGCCCGGACGATGAGCGCCTGCTTGCCGGCGGCGGTGGGCTGTTCGCGAAACCACGGGGTGGTGCCGAGCACGCTGCGGCTAGTCTTGTCGATGACCTCGGCACCGGCGGGCTCGCTCGACAGTGTCCACCGTACCAGCTTGACCGGGGGCGGGGGCGGGGGCGGCGGATGAATGAGTCGGCTGAGTGCGGAGGGCAGGGCGATCGGTAGCTTGATGAGCCCCAGGTGCTGTGCCGTGAACGCGCCACCAAGGCCCATGCCGACGAGCAGAAGCATCCCAAGAAAGACACTTCGCCCGGTGCGGCGGGGGGCCGCTGCCGCTTCAGCCGCTTGCGTGCTGCTTTGGGGACCGCTGCGATCGCGGGAGTCACCGGGGCCGGGGCCGCCGCTCGACAGGGTGGGCGTCTGACCGGTGGTGATCGGGCCGCTGCCGCCGACGACGATGACCGGGAGGGCGCCGGGGGTGAGGATGCCGGCTGCTCGCTCTAGCTCGGCCGCGACCTGCGTCATGCTGGGTCGCTCGGTGGGATCCTTGGACATCATCCGCTCGACGAGAGCGGTCAGCGGCGCAGGAATGTTGGGATCGTGATCGCGAAGCGGCTTGGGCGTCGAGAAGATGTGCATGGCCATCACCTCGCCCTGGCCTTCGGCGCGGAAGGGAAGCTGGCCGCACAGCATGCGGTACATCACCACGCCCAGCGCGTAGACGTCGGCCTTGTCGGTGACGTTGCCGGCCCCCTTGCACTGCTCGGGGGCCATGTATGAGGCGGTTCCCAACACCATGCCGGTATCGGTCTTGAAGTCTTCCGCCGCGGGACCTTCGACCTCGGTCTCGACCTTGGCGACCCCAAAGTCGAGGATCTTTACCCGCTCGCCGCCCGGCATCTCGGAGTCGGGGACGAGCATGACGTTGTCGGGCTTGAGATC
>DAORCZ010000206.1:0-10395 GCA_035345735.1 Pseudomonadota bacterium
GTGCGACCGCCTTTTCGCTGCTGGCACAGGCCCGCGATCGACTGGCCCGCTTCGACTGGCTCACCGAAGATCGGCTGGCCGCCGCCAAGCGCGCACAGCTCTTGGCGCTGCACGCGGCCGGTCTATCAAACGGTGGGCAGGCTTCGGCGATTGGCTACGCGCAGCGCTACTACGGCGATGCGCGCGCGGCCTTTCGGCGACCGCTGGATCTTGAGCGTGTGACCTTAGAAGACGTGCGGCAGGTCTACACTCGTTACGTTCTGCAACGCCAGCCGACGCGCCTCTACCTGACTCCGCAGAAGGTGCCGCTGTGGTTGACGCTGTTTGGCTGGTTAGCACCGGTGGTGCTGTGATGCGAGGCAGGGCTGCTCCGCGGCGAGTCGGTGTCTGCTTGGCGCTGTTTTGCGGGTCGGCCACTGCGCTGCCGCTGCCCGGGACCGCTTCCATCGGATCGCCGGCGCCGGGCGGCGCGAACCTGGCGGCCACGCCCCTACCACCTCCGACGATGCAGCGCATGACGCTGCGTGATGGCACGCAGGTGCTGTGGGTTCACGATGCGCGCACACCGCTGGTTTATTTCAACGTGTATCTCGGCGTGGGCTCGTGGTCGCCCTGGGTTTTGCAGCACCATGGCGAGAGCGCTTTCTACGCCCAGCTCGACGATCAGCAGGGAACCCTCGACCGCGATGGCGAGCGGCTGCAGCTCTCGCTGGATGCGCATGTCGGGCGCTGGGCCAGTCGCATCGGCCTGCGCTTTCCCAAGGCGGATCAGGGCGCGGCAGTGTCCCTCCTGCGACGCGCGCTGGCCAATGTCGACTTCGATCGCGGAGCCCTGCGACGAGCCAAGTGGGCACGGCGTCCGACGTTTGCCTCGCAGCTGAAAGAGCCGAGCTTTCTCCTGAGTCAGGCCACCAGCCGCTGGTTCTTTGCGGCCGGTGATGTGCGGCGGCTGGAAGTCGAGGAGCCGCTGCCCTACACGACCGATGTCGCGGCGCTGGCGCAGGCGCGTGATCAGCTGCTGCGGGCGCCGTCGCGTCTGATCACCGCGATTGGCGACCTGCAGGCCGACGAAGTGCAGGCGCTAGCGAGTGGAATCCTGCCGCCGCCAGGACTGCCCGCCGACATCGATCGCCTGCCCTGGGCGCCGCAGTTTCTGGCCGAGCGGCGGGTTGGGACCGACACCGCGCTGACCTTGCCCAAGCTGACCCAGGTGTTCTTTCGCTACGCGCGCCTCAGCCTGCCCTGCACCGATCCCGACTTTGCTCGCTTGCTGGTCGCCGACACCGTGCTCGATGGCGGCTCGATGCAGTCGCGGCTGGCGGTGGCGCTGCGCGAAGAGGGCGGCGATACCTACACCCCAAGTACGTCGCTGTCGATGGAGCGCGTGGCTACGATTTATTCCATTCGCGCGTCCACGCGGCTGGCCAATGCCGGCCCGATGGAAGCGAAGCTGCGCCGCACGCTGGCCGAGTTTCATCGCGGCGGCATCAGCGAACGCGAGCTGGAAAGTGCGCGCAGCCATCTGCTCAAAGCGCGCGAGCGACACAGCCCCGACCCCTTCGCCCGGGTGCAAGAAGCGGCTTGGGAGTGGCAGCGCGGACTGCCCCTGGGGACCACCGCGGCGCTCTACCAACGGATCGCGGGGCTCACGCTGGCTGAGGTCAACGACCTGATCCGCCGCTTCTACGATCCGGCGCAGTTTGCGCTGGCCCGCGTCGGCCCGCCCTAGCTCGCCGCTTAGCGCAGCAAGGCCTCGATGCGCGAAGCGATGGTGTGCTCGCAGACGCGACAGAAGCGCTCGGCGCTGCGACCGAACATCAGGCAGTCGAGCTCGGGTCGGAACACGGCGTGGCGACGATAGAGTGCGCCTTCGAAGGCTCCGACCTGGCCATACCGCGGCTCGCCGCGTAGCTGTGCCTGCACGCCCTGCACAAGCGCTTGCAGGTGATCACTGACTCCGCCCCCACCGGCGCGCTCGGCTTCGGCATTGCAGGCGGCGACAAGCTCGCAGTAGCGCTCCTGATCCCAAGGCGTTGGCAGCGGCGTCGCGGGGGCAACCAGCGCGCTCCACTTCAGCTGAGCGCGGTCGGGAGTGGTGGTGATGTTCGGGTGCCAAGGCGCCGGCGGCGGAGCCGAGCTGGTGTCGTAGGTCACGTGGGCCGCGAAATATTCATCCCCCAGGCCGGCGAACGAGTGCCCCAGTTCGTGGAGCAGCAGATACGGACCGTAGGGCGTGTCGGTGGCCAAGCAGGCGTACTGGTTAAAGACGCCGCCGCCGCCGTACTTGGCGGTGTTACACAGCACCGTCAGCACGTGGTAGGGCTCGCGGGCGCAGACCTGGCGCAGCCGCTGGTTGTCGAAGGTCAGCATGTAGCGATCGATGCCGAAGGTGTTGAAGCTGGCATGCAAAAGGGTCTGCAGATCTTTGCCGGCGCGGGGATCGCTGATGCCCGAATCGACGGAAGGAACAAACAGCGCGCGGACCTGCAAGCGATCGCGCAGCGAGCGGTAGGGCTCGGCCGAGAGCAAGAACTCGCCGAAGCGGGCGGCGTCGGCGTGAAACTTGGCCTCGTCCGCCCGGGCGTAGCCTTCCGACACGAATAGAAACGTGATGAGTCGGCCATCGCCCGCCGCGCCACCGATCACCTGCGAGACGGGCGTATCGGTCGGGCCGGCGTCAGCGGTCGGCGGCGCGATGGGCTGTTCGAGAAGAACCCGGCAGGCTCCCGCTTCATCGACCGCCTCGATGCGCAGGACGACCGGCACGCGCGGACAGGGCAGGCGGATCGACTCATGAAAGAAGCGCTGTGCGCCGTCCGCCGACTCGCTGGTCGAGCGCCACTCCTCAAAAAACGAAGAGTAGCCATCGGCATGCAGCGGCTGGCCCGTCTCTGCAAGGAGCAGCGTGTAGCGATAGTCGCCCAAGCGTGCGGGCTCCTGGGTCAGCGTTTGGGCGCCTTGAAACGGGCCTTCGACCTCCTGACCCACGACGCGGATCTCTTCATGCGCGCGGCTCGCTCCGTGCAGCGTGTCGATCCGCAGAGTCCTTCCTGTAAACAGCGCAGCAAAGTCCGACATCGGTCAGTCCGTCCTTCCCGTCTCGACGCTACCGGAGCGCAAGCGGCCTGGGCAAGCGCGATCGGCAGGCATGCTTTGTCTCCCCCGGCCTGGCTGCTTCCGCGTAGAATGCGCGACGTGAAAAGCGAAAAATCGGACACCTCGCCGCCTGCCGCGACCCCGGCAGCGCATGACACCCAGGCCCCCGAAGCGCTGGTCGCCTTCATGCTGCAGCACTGGGACGCGCGACCGACCCTGCCCGTCGAGCCACTCGAAGGCCACGAGCACTTCGCCCGCCGCCGGCAGCAGATCTCGGGGCACTTCCCCGGCGAGCTTTTGATCGTGCCGAACGGCCACCTCAAGGTGCGCGCTAACGACGAGTACTACCCGTTTCGCTCGTCGAGTAACTTCTTCTATCTCACCGGCTGCCAGGATCCCGACAGCCTGCTCTTGCTGATTCCCGAGGGGAGCGGGCATCGCGCGGTGCTGTTCGTCGAGCCCTACCTGGGCAAGACCGATGCGCGCTTCTTCACCGATCGCGTCAAGGGCGAGCTGTGGGAAGGCCCCTGCCTGGGCGTGTCGGCCAGCGCCACGCGCTATCAGATCTCCGACACGCGTCCGCTGCCGGTGGCCAACGAGGTCTTGGCCGAGACGCTGTCGGCCCATCCGCGCTTTCGCTTGTTGCGCGGTGACTCGCTACCGCTTGAGGCTTGGCTTAAAGGCCGGATCGGCAGCGACGCCGAAAGTCCTGAGCAGCTAGAGCGCGATCGTCAGCTGAGCACCTCCCTGTCCGAGCTTCGCCTGTACAAAGACGCGCAAGAGCTGCAAGAGCTGCGGCGCGTCATCGACTCGACCAAGCGCGGTTTCGAGGACGTGATCCGTCGCCTCAAGATCGCCAAGAACGAGCGCGAGTTAGAGGGCACGTTTTTTACGCGGGCCCGCATCGAGGGCAACTGGACCGGCTACAACAGCGTCGTGGCCTCGGGAGCGCACGCCTGCACGCTGCACTGGCGTCGCAACAACGGGCCGGTGCAGCCGGATCATCTGGTGCTGCTCGATGCCGGGGTCGAAGGCAACTCGCTTTACACCGCCGACATCACGCGCGTCCTGCCGGTGTGTGGTCGCTTCTCGCCGGCCCAGCGCGAGATCTATGAGCTGGTCTACGCCGCGCAGCGTGCCGCGATCGCCGAGGTCAAGCCGGGCAACGACTTCATGGATCCCAACAAGGCGGCGATGCGCGTCCTTTCGCAAGGGCTAGAGCGCCTGGGCATCCTGCCGACCTCGGCCGAGGAAGCGCTGCGCAACGAGCATCAGTTTTACAAGCGCTACTCGCTGCACAACGTCAGCCACATGCTGGGGCTGGATGTGCACGACTGCGCACAGGCTCGGTCCGAGGTCTATCGCTACGGCAAGCTGGTCCCCGGCATGGTCCTGACCGTCGAGCCCGGGCTTTACTTTCAGCCCGATGATGCGACGGTTCCGGCCCGCTATCGCGGCATCGGCGTGCGGATCGAAGACGACCTGGTGGTGACCGCGAGCGGCCACGAGATCCTGTCCGCCGACATCCCGGTCACGGCCGATGAGATCGAGGCCTGGATCGCGCGCCTGTGGAGCGAGGGCTAGCCCCGCGTCAGTCGCGCTGGGGCCCAGAGAAAATGCAGGGCGGTGGCAGCTTGCGCTATCGCCTCGGCGGGGCGGGGTGCTAAGACGCGGCGCAAGCATGAGGTTGCTCGCCACGCACTTGCCAGCCAGCCAGCCGGGGTCTCGTCTCCGAGAATGCCAGCCGTGAGGCTGCGCGAACGACTCTCTCCGGCGCTGCGGCTCTTGCGGGCTGCGCTGGTCAGCAGCATCGTCGGGCCGCTGCGACAGCGCGCTGGGTCGCGGGTGGTCATCGGCAGCAGCCTGGCCTTGGGGGTCTGTGTGGCGACGCAGCCGGGGTCCGCGTTCGGCACCCTGATCTGCTTCCTCGTCTTCTTCGGCCTGAGCTACGTCGGGCTCGCGCTGGCTCCGCGGCCGCGCTGGCTGCGCTGGCGCCAGCTGGGCATCGGGCTGTGTTTGTTTTTGGGGCTCCTTCTGCCGTCGCTGGTCTTGCGTCTGCCACGGCTTTCGACCGGGCTGCCCTATGCCCAGCTCTGGGATGAGCCGCAGGTTCTCGGCACCGCGCTGCGCATGTTCAAGACGCATGACCTCGACCCCCACTTCTTCGCCTATCCCTCGCTGAGCATCAACCTGCAGTACCTGTGGATGCACGTCTCGTATGCGCTCATGCGGGCACTCGGCCAGATCTCGTCGCGGGGAGAGCTGTTGACGGTGGCCGACACCGGCTGGCCCTGGACGCTGTCGCACCCGATGGTGTGGTACATGGGCCGGCTGCTCCACACGCTGCTCGCGCTGGGTTCGATCGCTGCCGTCTATCGCGTCGGGATCGCGCTCAGTCGTCGTGGACATCGCAGTGGGGCGGCCTTGGCGGCCAGCTTGCTTGCGGCCAATGTCATGCTGATCGAGCACTCGACGATCGGCACGGTCGATTCGGTCACGGCCTTTTTTTCGATGCTGTGGGCACTGGCGCTGGTGCGCTTCTATGCCCAGCCCAGCCTGCGATCCTGGCTGTGGCTGGCCATCGCGGCGGGACTCCTCTGCTCGTGCAAGTACAACGCGGGCGTGGTGATCTTTCCCACGCTGTGGGCGGTCATCCAGCGGGCCGAAGGTCCCCTGCTTGGTTCGCGTGGCGAACTCGCGATCGGCACACTCGCGCTGTCGGCGCTGGGCTTCTTCATTGGTTCGCCGGCCATCCTGGTCTCGCCCTGGGCGTTTCTCAGCGACATGACTTATGAGTTTCGCCACTACGCCTATCTGGGTCACGAGGGGGCCGAGATCGCGTCGCGTCCGGCCAAGCTGCTGCACGACTATCGCTTCTTCCTGTCGGCCTTTCCGGTCCCGCACACCGTCGCCGCCATGGGTCTGTGGTTCTGGCTGCACCTCCGACGACAGCGGCACGCAACACGAGCGCTCTGTCTGTTTGCCTTCCCGCTGCTCTACATCGTCTTTATGGGGATGATGAAGGTCACGTTTGTCCGCAACTTTGTGTTGGTCATGCCGTTCCTTTGTCTGTTTTGCGGCCAGGCGGCTGACGAGCTACGCGACCGGCTGGCGGCCCGCTGGCCGGCACTGGATCGAGTCTGTGGGACGGGGCTGCTCGTGCTCTGCGTCTTCGTCCTGCTTCCCACTTGGCGAGGGGCCCTGGCGGCACTGCCGCAGGTTCGGCTGCGTGGAGAGGACACGCGCAGCCTGGCGATGATGCGGCTTGCCCCGCGCTTTCCGGGCCAGCGCCTCGCCATCCTGGCGGAGCTTCACGTGCACCCGGAGGATCTGGCACGCGCTCCCAGCGAGCTTGCGGGTCAGCACAGCGGACCGCTCGTCGTCTCGATCTCGGATCTCGATGGCGGGGCGCTGCGCGCGCGGGGCATCCGCTGGCTGCTCACCACCCCCAGCGAGGGTCTGGGCAGCGCCCGCGGCCAGCAGGCGCATCAGCACCTACTGGCCCACTGTCCCGTCGAGAACCTGAGCCCAGGGCACACGCTGCGCCCTGACGTGCCGATCGGCAATCCGCAGCTCTTCTTGCTCGATCTGCACGGCTGCTCGGATCGCTAGGCCGCGTCCCAGCAGCGCTTCGCCCAGCCGCTTCTTCCCGTGACCGATCACGCAGCACCGCACGCAGCTGCGATGCCGCAGCCCAGCGCAAGCGCAATTCACAGCCAGCGAAGAAACCATCGGCAGTACACCCGCCCCGGGATCGAGGCATGTCCGGGATTTCATCGACCGCTGCCCTTGCCGTTCATGCAGGAGTCGACCGATGAAGGTGAGCTTTCTGTCCCATCGTCGAGCAGTGGCTCGCAGTCTTCGCGGACGTGCTGCACAAGACGGTGGAGTGCGTCCCTGGTGGGCCCCTTAGTCGATCTCAAGGAGCGCGAAGCGCCCGTGGGGGCTCTCGTTTTCGGCCGAGGTCGTCGGCCTTGCTTCCGGATCGCGGGGCAGGGTGTCCTCGTCGGGGACAGGGAGGGTCTTTAGGCGGACTTCAAAGGGGGCTTGTAGCAAAAGTTCGGGGGACTGGGTGATGCGCTGCAGATCGAGGCAGGCTTGCCGCAGGCGTCCGCGCTGCGCGTCCGAGCCGAGCGGGCTGCGTGCCGCTTTGGCCAGGCGGGGCAGGTACGCGGTGCAAAGCGCGTGCGCGAGGGCGAACACCGCAAGCTGAAGCTCGTGGCGCAGCGCCAGCACGGACTCGGCCGAGGCGAGGACGGCATCGAGGGCATGGACGGATAGCGTGCGTTCAAAGCGCCGCGCGAGCAGGCTGAGATCTCCGGCATAGGAGAGGACGGTGGTGGCCAGCAGCGTGCGGATCTGCGGCGATACGGGCTCGGCCGCGAGCACGTGCAACATCCGAATTCCCATCAGCTTGCGCGCGAACGGCTCGATGGCGAGCAGCACCTGATGCAGCGCATCGAGCCGGACCGCGACTGCCGGCAGGAGGCTCGTGGCGTCGGTCATCTCCGTCGATATGGCCGGTGAAAGGTCGGCTTGCAGGGCTTGGGCAAACTCACCTGGCTCAAAGTGATTGAGATCATCCAGGCTCTGCACGCGATCGAGGGTTGTCAGGGCCGCATGCGGCTGCAGGGGGGGAGTCGAGACCGCCACGCGATCATCATATCCGCTTCCTTCGGCGGGCCGCACTGGCTGCGCGCGCCGAGCCTAGCCCGACGGGCGATTCGCTGGGTTCGCGGTACGGCGGCGATGCGATTCGCGGCGCTGCCGCTGGTCTGGCCGCTGATCTGATTGATCCTCGGGTCGGGCCTGAAATAAGATCAGGTAGGGGGATCGCCTGTGGATGTGCCGTCGCTGATCGGCAGCAAGCTGGGAGGCTATGACATCGTGCGCCTGTTGGGACGCGGCGGCATGGGCGCGGTCTACGAGGGACACAACCCCCGCATCAATCGTCGCGCCGCCATCAAGGTGCTGCTGCCCGAGTTCGTCGGCCGCGCCGATGTCGTCGCCCGCTTTCTCAACGAAGCGCGGGCCGTCAACTCGATCAGTCACCCCGGCGTGGTCCCGGTCTCCGAAGCCGAGAACGCGGCCGACGGCAGCCTGTACCTGGTCATGGAATACGTCGAGGGCGAGACGCTCTCGGCCCGCCTGGCGCGCAGCGGTGGTCAGCTCTCAGAGCCCGACGTCATCGGCATCTGCTGGCAGCTGGCTGACGTCCTCCACGCCGCCCACGGCAAAGGGATCGTGCATCGCGATCTCAAACCGGGGAATGTGATGTTGACGGGGGATTCGACGGCGGTGTCGGGGGAGCGGGTGAAGCTGCTCGACTTTGGGATCGCCAAGCTGAGCACGGATCTGCACCAGGGGGGGGAAGAGGTCCGGACGCGGACGGGGCAGATGCTGGGGACGGCGGGGTATATGTCGCCGGAACAGCTCTCGGGATCGGCGCAGGTGGGCGGGCCCAGCGATGTGTACTCGCTGGGCATCATGATGTTCCGCATGCTGGCCGGGCGACTGCCGTTTACGTCGCAGGGCGGCGATGTCGGGCTGGCCGCGATGCACCTGTTTACCGAAGCGCCGCGCCTGTCTTCGCTGCGGCCGGGGAGCTCGCCCTGGCTGGATGAGCTGATCGCGAGAATGCTCACCAAAAACCCAGCCGAGCGGCCCACGCTGACCGAGGTGCGGGCGCGGCTGCGGCAGAGCGTGTCGTCCTCGTCGATCCCGGCGCTGCCGCCGCCGTCGATTCCGGAAACCCCGGCGCAGAGCGGACCGCAGCCAGTGTCCGAGGTCTCGGCCACGGGCAAGATTCCGCCGCATCAGGCGAGCACGATTCGCATCGCCAAAGTCCCTCACCCCGACATGCTGAACAGCGAGCCGGGGAGTGTGACGCAGGCCACGGGGCAGGCGGGGGGCCGAGAGGGGCTTTCGGCCCGCAGCCGGAGCGTGCTTTTGGGGGCGGGGGCGCTCCTCATCGTGGCGGTGCTCTCGGGGATTGCGCTGACCAGTCGCCCGCGCGGGCCGGACGCAAGGCCTCCGCTGACCTCACCCGCATCAGGCCCGGCAGCGTCGCCCGAAGGGGCCAAAGCCAGCCCGGAGCAAAACAGCGCACCCCCGGCTGAGCCCGGGGCCAAAGCCGCGGGCGAGTCCGGCAAGTCTTCGCCGGCCGAGGCCGGACGCAAGGCCGTAAACCCCGCCACACCCGAGCGAGACAAAGGCCGAAATGGCGCGAGACTTCGCAGCAAGAATAAGCCGTCGCGTGAGACGACAATTATCGATTAGCGGCGTCTGCGGCCTGGCGCTGCTTTTGAGCAGCGAGGCCAGGGCCCTGCCCCCTGATCGCTGTCAGGCAGATCGCGACTGTCGGCAGCTGACGGAGCTGGCCTCATCGCTGGCCAGCCAAGGCCAGTACGAAGAGGCGCTGGCGACGTTTCAGCGCGCCTACGAGCGAGTGCCCGAGCCGCGGCTGCTCGTTAATCTGGGGCGCTGTCACTTTCGGCTGGGGCGGCCGCAAAAAGCGCTGGGCCTGTACCGCGCGTTGCAGGGGGCGATGCCGACGCTGCCGCCTGAGCTAGACGCCAAGGTCAAGCAGTTCATTGCCGAGGCGGAAGAAGCGCTCAGCCGGGATCCCAAGTCAGCTTCGTCGGGGACCGGGACGGGGACGGCCAACGGGCTTGCGAGCAGCCCGCCTTTGCCCGAGAAGCCCGCCGAGAAGCCCGCCGAAAAGTCGCCCGAAAAGTCGCCCGAAAAGCCGCCCGAAAAGCCGCCCGAAAAGTCACCCGAAAAGCCGCCCGAGAGCCGTGTGGAGACCGGGAGCGCTGGGCCAGCCGGGAGTCCGGGGGGCAGTACGGTGAGCGATGTCCCCGGTTCGTCAAGCCCGGCGGCGGGCGCGAACGAGGGGGGGCGCCCGACGTGGCGCATTGCTCTGGGGGCGAGTTCGCTGGCTTTGGGGGTTGGCGGGGTCGCGATGGGTGCCTGGGCGTTATCAGTGGATGGCCAGTGCGCGGCGGACAGCATGCTGTTCCCGGGGCGCTGCGTGACGACGACCGGCAGCGATGGACAGATGACGGCGCAGGTGCGCAACGGCCTGCCGGCCGGGGTCGGTTTCTTGGTGACCGGAGGGGCCCTTTTGGTGACCGGCGCGGTGCTGATCGCGCTACCGGGTCGGCGTCCAACTGGCTCGGCGGCGCTGCGTCTTCCGTCGAGAGCCGAGGGCTGGGGGCACGCCCCGCACTGACCCCGCAGGGAAGGAGGAAGCATGCGCGCCCCGCTGTGCCTGGCCTTGGCTTTAAGTGGTTGTCT
>DAORCZ010000207.1:0-10373 GCA_035345735.1 Pseudomonadota bacterium
CGTCAACATCCGCGAGTCGCTAAAGCCCGTCGGCGAAGTCATCGCCGTGGTCCCGGCCGGCCTGTCGGGCATCAATCCCGAGCTCATGGATGTCGAGCTGATCTTCGGCTCGAGCCAGAGCTTCAATGGCGTCACCGCCGCGCTGGGTGCTAGCCCGCTGCGCGTCGCACAGGTCCCGCGCCGTAGCGCGGTGCCTCCGATGGCGCCCGAGACCACCGGCCGGCACGTCGATCTGGCGCGCCACGCCGCCGCCGCCGCCGCCGGCGAAAAACTGGCCCCGGCCATGGTGGCGCCGGCGCCCGATCCGTTGAACTCGACGATGCTGGGCGGGGGCAGTGGCGGCGGGGGCGGCCGCGGGGGCGATCGTGGCGGGGGTGGCGAGGGCGGCGAGGGCGGCGAAGAGGGCGGCGGGCGAGCCGCGGGCAGTCAGTCGCAGAAAAACTTCACGCAGACCGTGCGTGTCGACATCCGCAAGCTCGACCACCTGATGAACATCGTGGGTGAGCTGGCGCTGGTGCGCAGCGGCATTCAGGGCGTGTTTGATGACCTGCGTCGTGACCGCCTCCACGCCGAGCTTGCTCGCAAGCTGCAGGACGAGCTCCGTCGCCTCAATCGCAAGCTAGAGGACTTGCAGCGCGGCATTCAGGAAGTGCGCATGGTGCCGCTGTCGCAGGTCTTCGACAAGCTGCACCGCGTCGTGCGTCAGATGTCGCGCGAGTCCGATCGCAAAGAGATCCAGTTCGTCGTCACCGGCGGTGACACCAAGCTCGACAAGCTGATGATCGAAGAGCTGTCCGAGCCGATGATGCACATCATCCGCAACGCCATCGATCACGGCATCGAGGACCGCGACACGCGGCGATCGCGCGGCAAGCCTGACCACGGCACCATCGCCATCTCGGCGGAGCAGCGCGGCAACAAGGTCGTGATCGAGGTCTTCGATGACGGCAACGGCATCGACACCAAGACGCTGGTGCAGCGCGCGGTGGCCAAAGGCTTGATCTCGGAAGAAGCCTCGCGTGGCATGTCTCGCGATGAGCAGATCAACCTGATCTTCCTGCCCGGACTTTCGACGCGCGCCGTCGCCGATCAGAACAGCGGTCGCGGCGTCGGCATGGATGTCGTCAAGACCAAGATCACGCGCATGGACGGCACCATCAACTCGTACACCGAGCTGGGCCAGGGCACGCGCTTTACCATCACGCTGCCGACAACGCTGGCCATCATCAAGGCGCTGGTCATTCGCACGGCGGGCCGCACCTATGCCATCCCGCTGAACTCGGTCACCGAGAGCCTGATGATCGGCTACGACCAGATCAAGACCGTCGAGCGGCGCGAGGTCTACATCCTGCGCAACAAGACGCTGCCGCTGGTGCGTCTAGACGAGATGTTCTCGCTCTCGCGGCCTGCCGACCAGCCGGAACCGACGCAGGGCTACATCGTCGTGGTGAAGCTGGCGGCGCAGCAGCTTGGGCTTTTGGTCGACGATCTGGTGGGGCAGCAGGACATCGTCATCAAGTCGCTGGGACGCGCCCTCAAGGGCATTCCTGGCATCGCGGGAGCCACCGAGCTGGGTGGTCAGCAGACCGCTCTGGTGCTGGATGTGCGGGCCGTGGCGCGTGAAGCCATGCCGCGCGCAGGGGAGGCGGCCTAATGTCGCAGCCAGCCGGCGCAGTCAGCCAGCAGCGCGGCGCGAACGCCCAGCGCAACGGCACCGAGATGCGCGCCTACACCGATATGCTGACCTTCCATATCGGCAGCGAAGAGTACGGCCTGAGCATCGAGCACATTCGCGAGATCACCAAGTTCAAGCCGATCACCGAGGTGCCCCGCGTGCCCTCGTTTGTGTCGGGAATTATCTTGGTTCGCGGTCAGGTGGTGCCGGTCCTGGACCTGCGCATGCGGCTGCGCCTGCCGGGCGCGGGCGCGGGAACACGCTCGCGCATCCTGGTGGTGAGCCGTCCGGCGCTGGAAACCGAAGCCAGCACCGAGGATGAGCGCGAGCCGTTTGGCTTGATCATCGATCGCGTCAATCACGTCGTTCGCATCAACGATGCCGACGTTGAACCTCCAACGGTGCTAGCGGGTCACGAATCGGAGTTTGTCGCCGGCATTTCTCGCATCAAGCTGGCGGGCGAAGAAGTGCAGAAGCCCGCCCTGCGCTATGGACCTGGCCTGGTCGCGGCCGAGCAGTATCGCATCGTCATCCTGCTAGACCTTTTGCGCGTGCTGACGTTCGAGCACGGCGGATCGATGAGGTTCTGATGAGCCAAGAGCGACGACCTCTACGACCGATTCTCGCGCCGGGAAAAGATCGCGCCGGCGAGAAGGACAAGAACGACCTCGTCCAGCTGTGCGGCTTCAAGGTCGGCGACGAGGAATACGCACTCGGCATCGAGCGGATCAAAGAGATCATCAACCCCCTGCCGATTCGTCGCGTGCCGCGCTCGCCAGCCATTGTCGAAGGCGTGGTCGAGCTTCGCGGGCAGGTGCTGCCGGTCATCGACATGCGCAAGCGGTTTGAAGTGCCGCCGCTGTCGCAGGAAGAGTTGTCCGATCACGCGATCGTGCGAGCTCGCAAGTACCTCATCGTTCCGATCGATGATCGCAACCACGTGGGTTTGATCGTCGATCGTGTCTCAGATGTGCTGCGCGTCACCCGAGATACCGTCGGGCCGCCGCCGCCGCTGACCCAGAATGAATACGCGCGCTTTTTCGCCGGTGTCTGTCACCACCGAGGACGAATCCTCATGGTGCTGGCACTGGATGCCCTCCTATCGTCCACCGAGAAGAGCAACTTGGCAGATCTAAATCAGGGCGCCAAGGGAGCATCGACATGACGGAGTACGTTCCTGCTTCACACCTGGCTGAGATTGTCTCCATCCTCCGCGATGGAGATGAGGAAGCACGCCTCGATGCAGTGAGACAGCTCAGCAAAGAGCCCGCAGATCCCGCCGAGCGGAAGTCGACGCTGGCTGTGCTGATCGATGTCATGGGCGATGACGACTGGCAAGTGCGCAAGGAAGCTGTGGCCTCGGTGCTGTGCTGGACCGACCTGCCGCTATTGTCGGAAGCCCTGGTCGAAGCCATGGGTGAGCCGGACAACATCGGCCGTCGCAATGCCGTCATCGAAGCCGTCATGCGTCTGGGCGCGGTGTGCATCGATCCTCTGCTGAATCATCTCAAGCAGAAGCCCGAGCATCGCAAGGTCCTCGTCGACGTGCTGGGCACTTTCGGCGATCCGCGGGTCATTCCGATGCTTGGCGAGACGCTGCTGGACGATGACGCCAATGTTCGGATTGCCTCGATGGAGCAGTTGGCATCCTTCACCGGGGAAGAGGTTCTGCCAGCGCTGCGCGGTGCGCTCAAGAGCACGGACACGCTGGTGGTGCTGGCGGCGCTCGATGGCCTGAATCGTCAACGCGACAAGTTGTCGGTGGTCGGGTTGACGCCGCTCTTGTCGGAAGTGACCCTGCGGCCGGCACTGATGACCGCGCTTGGTCATACGGAAGATGCCGCCGCGATCCCCGCGCTGATCGAAGGCCTGATCGAGAAAGCCCGCGGTGCTCGCGAGGCGGCTCTGGTGGGTCTCTATCGCCTACACCAATCGCTGAACGCCAGCGGCCGTCAAGAGATCGTGGCGGCGATCCGCAAGCTGGACGAGAACACGGTGCGCTCGATGACCCGGGCGCTGATGGAGGCCACGCCACCCGTGCGCGAGGCCACGGCGGCCCTGCTGGGCTGGCTGGGCAAGCTCGAGCTAGCCAGGCCACTCGTGCTGGTGCTGGGCGATAGCGACGCCAGCGTGTCTGAGGCTGCCGCCCGGGCGCTGATTGATCTCGATCCCGGCGAAGCAGCGCTGCGCATCCTGGCCGATATTCTGCCCAGCGTCGACCCTCGCAGCCGTGGCAATGTCTGTCGCTTCTTTGCTCGCAACGCTGAGCTGGTCATCGCACGCGCCAGTGCCGCGCTGCGCGACCGTCTGGGCACTGTCTTGGTCTCGGCGCTCACCGACAAAAATGCCCAGTCGGCAAGTGCAGCGGCCCAGGCCCTGAGCTTACTTGGCGATACCGGACACCGCGCGCGTCTGCAGCAGCTTGCTGCGGGTGGTGGACAGGCGGGGACGCTGGCCAATGAAGTGCTGCGCAAGCTGGATGCCGGGGGCGCGGCCGTCACAACAGGTGGTGGTCAAGCGTCGTGATCGCCTATGGCCAAGGCGCAGACGGCAGGGCAAGCCCGCTGAGCCTTCGCCAGCACGAGTTCGTGCTCTTGCGCGATCTCGTGGCCGAGCGATTTGGGCTGCAGTACGCGGACGAGCTGGCCTATCTGCTGGAGCGGCGTCTGCTCCCACGCGTGGAAGCGCTGGGGCTGCGCAGCTTCCTTGACTATCACGACTACCTGGTCAACTCCGCGCTGCCCAGCGACGAGCGAGAGCGTGAGCTGGCCGAGGTCTTCGAGCGTCTGTCGACCCGCGAGACGTACTTCTTTCGGGAGAGCTATCAGCTTGATGCGCTGCGCAGCGAGCTCTTGCCGCGCCTGGCCGAGACTCGCCGACGGACCCGCAGTCTGCGTCTGCTATCGGCAGGCTGCGCCAGCGGTGAAGAGGCGTACAGCCTAGCGATGACCGTCTGCCAGACGGGTCTTTTCGAGCGGGGTTGGGATATCCAGATTGTCGGCTGCGATCAGTCGCAGCGCGCGCTCGAAATTGCTCGCCGTGGCTCGTATGGTCGCTCCTCTTTTCGTCGCATCGATGACGCGATCCTCAAGACCTACTTTCATCCGAGCTCGGCCTCCGAGTACGCGGTGAACGAGGCGGTTCGTCGCCTGTGTCGGATGGAGTTTGTGCAGGCCAACCTAAGCCTTGCGGATGCGCAGTGGGGCGAGCCGGGCATGGCGCAACAGGCGCTCCTTGGACCGTTCGACGCCATCTTCTGCCGCAATCTGCTCATCTACTTCGAGCGAGCGCGTCGCGTTCCGCTGCTGCAGGGCCTGGCTGCGCGACTGCGTAGCGATGGGTATCTGTTCCTGGGGCACTCCGAGTCTCTCCACGAGCTAAAGACGCCTTTCGTGCTGGATCGCTTGGCGGGTGAGCTGGTGTATCGGCTGGCTGCGCCTTCCCATGATTTCGCCTCCCATTCGGCGGAGGCTGGACCCCTGCCGCGGACGTGTGAGTGAAGCGAACATGATCCCGCCGAGCCAAACATCGCAGCCGTCGCTGAAGGTACCGTCCGGTAGCTCGGGCGGGGCGAGCCCTACGCGACCGGGGCCGCTGCGGATCATCATCGTCGACGATCAAGCGACGATTCGGCAGGCGATCTGCGATCTACTCAAAGGGGCGCGCGACATCGAGATCGTGGGTCAGGCCGCTGACGGCGGTGAAGGCCTGATGTTGGTGCACAACGTCAATCCCGACGCGATTCTCCTCGATTTGGAGATGCCGCGGCTCGATGGCTTTACTTTCCTGCGGCTCCTCATGGCCAAGCGGCCAACGCCGGTGGTCGTGGTTTCTAGCCACTCCTCGCGCGAGAGTGTGTTCCGGGCGCTGGAGCTCGGGGCAATGGAGTTTGTCGCCAAGCCGACGCGCATCAGCGGGGCCGGCGATCTGCAGCCGATTCGCGAGGACTTGCTGCAGAAGCTGCGCATGGTCCGGAGCCTGCGCCTAGAGACTCTGGCCGCCCGCACCCGAGCGCAGCGTGCGATGCCTACGTCGGCGCCCAGCAGCGAACAGCGCGGCCAAGGGGGCTCGCTGGCCGATGCGCTGCGTTCGCCGGCCCAGGGCAACGAGAGCGACGAACAGCAGCAGCTCAGGCTGACGAACGAGAACACCTTCCTCCCTGCGCGCTTGATCTGCATCGGGGCCTCGACGGGGGGGCCGCCGTCGATCCTGACACTGCTTCAGGGGCTGGATCCGCGGCTGCCTGCGACGTTTCTGATTACCCAGCACATGCCGGAGATGTACACGCAGGCGTTCGCCGAGAGGCTCCGCCGTGCCACGCAGTGGCCGGTGCGTACCGCCATGCCGGGCGAGGCCATCGCGCAGGGCGAGGTGCTGATTGCCAGCGGCGGTCAGTCACTGTGCATCGCACGCGAGGGGCCGTTCCTGGTCGTGCAAGGTTCGAGCTCATCGCAGACCCCCGACGTGCCCCTGGGCGGGGGAGCGAGTGCTCCGATTCCGATCGGACTCGGAGCCGCACCAGCGCCGTCGATCGACCGAATGATGATCTCGGCCGCGGGCGCGATGGGCGAGCGCGTCATCGCCGTTCTTCTGTCCGGGATGTCAGGAGAGGGCGTGGCCGGTATCCAAGCCGTGCGCGCTGCCGGCGGCCGCGTCATCGTCGAGTCTCCCGAGTCGGCGATCATGACCGGTATGCCGCAAGAGGCGATCCGTTCGGGGGCGGTGCATGAAGTGGTGCCGCTGCGGCGGATGGCTGAGGCCCTGACCCGCGTCATCATCAGTCGGCGTTGATCGCAGCTCTGCCGCCCCGAACGCGCAGGGGATCGTCCTGTGGTCATAGGTCGCCGACGGCAAAGCGCCCGCGCGGCGCACGTTTTCCCTCCCCCAGCGGCGGTGGTTTTTGATACAAGGTAACGTGTGACTCGTATCAGCATTCGCGCCCGTGGCCTCACAGAGCCCCTAAGCGCAGACATCGCGCCGGGCATGGCGCTGCTGATCGGACGCACGCCGGATGTCTCGCGGCTGCATGGGCGGGTGCCGGGAGTCGTGCAGCTTCCCAATCTAGGCTCGCTGCAAGTACAGACGGTGCGCGTTGATTCGCCGCGGGTATCGGGCAATCACCTGCTCATTTGGAACGAAGTGGACGCGGTCTCACTGCTGGATTTGGTGAGTCGCAATGGGTCCTGGCTGCGTCTGGCGGAAGGGCAGCGCATCTCGCTGTCCGGCGCGATGGAGATCACGGCCGATCTCGCCGGACCGATTCATGCAGAGTCTCGGCTTTCACTTCCCGAAGACGCCGACTGGAACAACGAGAAGCAGTTCAGCGCGGCGGTGGTGCGAGCCTTGACCGAGTGGCTCGGTCGCTTGGGCGTCAGTGCGCGCATCGTCCATGTCACGCAGACCCGCACCGAAGAGTCCGAGAGCAGCTTCCTCCTCGCTGACGACACGACGCTGCAGGTGCGCGGGATGGAGACGATCACCCAGGATTTTTCATGGGCCTCGCTCCTCGACCGCATCCGCGCCTATGTCCACGAACAGAATCGCCGCTTCGAGCAGTATCAGAAGCGCGGCGACGGCATGATCATCGCTTCTCGTGCGCTGCGCGAGGTCCTGCGGCGGGTTGGGGATGCCGCCGCGCGGGGGCAGCGCTTGATCCTGCTGGGACCTACGGGCGTCGGAAAAGATCTGCTCGCACGCTGTTTTCATCGTTACTCGCAGCGTGAAAAGGGACCTTTCGCGGCCCTCAACTGCGCGCTGCTCGACAAGGATCTGCTGTACGCGCAGCTCTTTGGGGCACGCCGCGGCAGCTTCACCGGTGCGATCAGCGACATCATCGGTGCGGTCGAGTCAGCGCACGAAGGCACGCTGTTTCTCGACGAGCTGGGCGAGATGTCGCTCGATGTCCAGCGGGCCCTGCTGCGCTTTCTGGATACCCGCGGTGAGTATCAGCGCCTGGGCGACCCTCGGCCGCGCCGGGCGGATGTCCAGGTGGTCTGTGCCACCAACGTGCCGCTCGACGATCCCAGCTATCGCAATGGGCGCTTTCGCGAGGATCTCTGGTATCGCTTGGCCGCTGCCGTGGTGCATGTGCCCCCGCTGCGCGAGCGTCCAGAAGATATCCTGGCCTTCTTGATGGCGCGTACGCTGCCTGGCAGCTCGCTGCGTGTGTCAGAGGCGCTTGCTGATGATGCCCTGGAGCTTCTGCTGGCCGATTCCTGGCCTGGTAACTTTCGCGATCTAGAGCACTTCATCGAGCGGCTGCCCCTGACGAACGAGCCGCAGAGCATCAGTCGATCGGTCTGCGAAGCGGCGCTGCGGCAAGGCCGCGGCAGCGAGCGGGGTTCCTCGCAAGAGAGCCTGCCCCAGCGCGAGCGCGTCGCCATTCGGCGGCCGCGTACGGTCGAGACCACGCGGGTAAACGACGCTCTCAACTGGCGAGATATCGCCGTCACGGCCGTCGATGCGTTCTTGGAAGACAATGGGGATGGCGCGCTCTCTTGGGGCCAGCTTCACGAGTACGTCGAGAAGTACCTCAAGCCGGTCTTCGTCGCACAGGCCTGCGACCTCGCCCAGCTGGAAGAGATGAATAAGGCGCTCAACTACTCGGCGCTGGCGCGTCGGCTGAACATTGCCGATGGCAGCACGGTGAAGATGCACCTGGGTCGCTACGTCGAGCGCTTCCGTCTGCCGCGCAACAAGAAGCCCTCCTAAGCAGACGGGCTGGGCAGGCGGGTTGCCTGTCTTTTGACGCGGCGATTCGTGCTATGAGGGCGGGCATGATTCGCCCCTTTCGTGGCCTTACCCCGCAGCTCGATCCCAGTGTCTACGTCGCGCCCAATGCGTCGATCATTGGCGATGTACATATCGGTCCACGGTCTAGCGTGTGGTTCGGAGCCGTGATCCGTGGCGATGTCTTCCATATCCGCATTGGCAGCGAGACGTCGATCCAGGACAACACCGTCGTACACGTAACCCACGATCGCTTCGCAACGGTGGTCGGCAATCGTGTCACCGTGGGGCATTCAGTGACGCTGCACGGCTGCACGGTCGGCGATCTGTGCATCATCGGCATGGGCGCGACCATCCTCGACCAGGTCGAGATTGGTGAGCGCTGCATCGTCGGTGCGGGCGCTCTGCTGACCCCGGGCACCAAGGTCCCGCCGGGTCACTTGGTCGTCGGTGCACCGGCACGCGTCAAGCGTCCGCTGTCCGAAGCGGAGGTCCAGTGGCTGGCCGCATCGGCGGCTCACTACGTTGAACTCGGGCGAATCTACGCGGCAGAGGACGCAGCAGGCGGCGATGCACCGTCGGCCGTGTAGAGCTGATTTATCGGGGAAGAAGCGAGGCGAGGCGGGGAGGGAAGGGGAAAGAGCGAGAGCTAGGCGGCATCAGCGAGGAGGCCGCCCGGGAAGCGGCGACGACTATTCGTCGTAATCCTCTTCGCCCTCGTCGCGAGCCTTGCGGCCCTTCTTCTTGGCCTTCTTGTCCTTGGCCTGGGCGAATAGGTCGCCAAGCTTGGCGCCCATGTCCGAGCCGCCAGCGTAGCCCTGCGCTGCCGAGACCTCGGCCTTGCGCTGCGCCGCCTTGATCGAGAGACCAATCTTGCGCTCTTGCGGATCGAGCGAGATGACCTCGACCTGCACGTCCTGGCCGGCCTTGAGCACGTTGCGGGGATCTTCGACACGCTCTTCCGAGATCTCGGAGACGTGCACCAGACCCTCGACACCCTTCTCCAGCTCGACGAAGGCGCCGAAGTCGAGCACCTTCTGAACCTTGGCGGCGACCACCTTGCCGACCGGGTACTCGTAGGGGATGCGATCCCACGGATCCGGAATGAGCTGCTTGATGCCCAGCGAGATCTTGGGCTTATCGCCATCGGTCATGTCGATGTTGAGCACCGAAGCCTCAACCTCGTCCCCCTTGCTGAACATCTCAGAGGGGTGCTTGACGCGCTGGGTCCAGCTCATGTCGCTGATGTGCACCAAGCCGTCGATGCCGTCCTCGATCTCGACGAAGATGCCGAAGTCGGCGATGTTGCGAACGCGACCCTTGACGACGGTGCCGGTCGGGTACTTGGCCGCCAGCGTCTCGTAGGGGTTCGGCTCCAGCTGCTTCATGCCGAGCGAGATGCGGTTGTTCTTGACGTCGATGTCGAGCACGACGGCTTCGACCGTGTCACCGACCGCCACCACCTTGGAGGGGTGCTTGACGCGGCGGGTCCACGACATCTCGCTGATGTGCACCAGACCCTCGATGCCTTCTTCCAGCTCGATGAAGGCGCCGTAGTCCTTGAGCGAAACGACCTTGCCCTTGACGACGGTGCCGGGCGTGTAGCGCTCGGCGGCGTGCAGCCAGGGATCTTCGGTGATCTGCTTGAGACCAAGGCTCACGCGCTCGGTCTCGTGGTTGAACTTCAGCACCTTGACGCGCACATGGTCGCCGACCTGGAAGAGCTCGGAGGGGTGATTGACGCGACCCCAGCTCATGTCGGTGATGTGCAGCAGGCCGTCGATGCCACCCAGGTCGATGAAGGCGCCGTACTCGGTGAGGTTCTTGACGATACCCTCGACGATCTGGCCCTCGGTGAGCTTCTCGAGCGTCTGCTCCTTCAGCTCGGCGCGCTCCTTTTCGAGGAGGACGCGACGCGACAGCACGATGTTGCCGCGCTTCTTGTTGAACTTGATGACCTTGAACTTGT
>DAORCZ010000208.1:0-10346 GCA_035345735.1 Pseudomonadota bacterium
GGGGCCGCCCAGGACCTTTTTTTTCGGCGCCCCGACGGAAAAAAAGCGTCCTGGAAAGCGGGGCCCCCAGCCGTGCAGCCCGGTCGCGTTGAAGGCATTCGCAGCGAACTCTGCTAACGCCGTCTTCACGCCGTCTTAACGCCAGCGCGGCCGAGGCGCAGCCTGGTGCACAACCGGGCGGTAAGGAACCCCCGCGTGCGGCGCGACATACACAGGAGCCGCAGGCCGATAGGCCGGGGCATAGACCGGACGCGACTGCGGGTAGTAGCCATAGTCCACCGGACGGGCATACGCCGGCGTCGAGTAGTACGTCGGCCCATAGCCATACGCCGGGCCGTAGCCATACGCCGGAGCGGCATAGACCGGAGCCGCACCACCCACGCCATACGGTCCGACATCGGCGTAGCAGCCATTGAGGGTAGCCAGTCCGAGTGCAGCAACAAGCGATAGGAGGATGCGCTTCATGGTCCTTCCTGCCTTTCTTGTAGAGTCTGACGCGCGACCCGGCCGTTTATTCGCCCACTCTTCGCCCGCGCAAACCCCGCGGAATGACGTGCCTCTTTTCCTGCTGACCGGCCCGCGGCACACTGCGCCGATGCAATCGACCTCCCGCTATCCCATCGGTACGCCCGGCCAGCCCTGGGGCGACGCTGAGCGCGCCTTGTGGCACTCGCAACAGCGCTGCCAACGCAGCTATGCCGACGACGTGCTGACCGTCATCGAGAGCCTGCGCTCGCGCTTCGATGTCCAGGCTTACGGCGAACTGAACTACCCGCCCGATCGCTATCCGCTCTACGCCCTGTGTAGTCGGAATCCTCAGCCCGGGCGCCCCACGGTGCTCGTCACCGGTGGCGTCCATGGCTACGAAACGAGCGGTGTCCACGGCGCGCTGCGCTTCCTCGACCGCCACGCCGAGCACTACCAAGCGCGGGTCAACCTGGTGGTGGTGCCCTGCGTCAGCCCCTGGGCTTACGAGCGCATCCATCGCTGGAACCCGCAGGCCGTCGACCCCAATCGCTCGTTCCGCGAGCCCAGCCCCGCGCCGGAAGCCGCAGCCCTGATGCGCTATATGCAGCCGCTTGTGCCGGCGGTGCAGCTACACATCGATCTTCACGAGACCACCGACACCGACGAGAGTGAGTTCCGTCCTGCCCTGGCGGCGCGGGATGGCAAGGACTCTGAGCCGGAACTCATCCCCGATGGCTTTTATCTTGTAGGCGACAGCGCGAACCCGCAGCTTGAGTTTCAGAGCGCGGTGATCGCTGCCGTCGCCGCCGTGACACACATCGCGCCGGCCGATGCGGGGGGCCAGATCATTGGCTCCCCCGTCGTGGCCCCCGGCGTGATCCTGTATCCCTGCCGACCGTTGGGGCTGTGCGCGGGCCTGACCGACGCCCGCTACACCACCACCACCGAAGTCTATCCCGACAGCCCGCGCGCCAACCCCGAGCAGTGCAACACCGCGCAAGCCACCGCCGTCTGTGCCGCCATCGACTACCTGCTGGCCCATCCGCTCTCGGCCTAGCCGCGCGTTGCCAGCCGGTCGATCCGGCAAGACGACTACGATCGCAGGTGACTGATCGCCGACATCAGGCCCAGCGGCATCGCGCGCAGGCCGATGACGAGCAGATCGTCCTCGGTCGCAAACTCGCGGATGGCCAGCACTTCGGACATCGCCGCCACGATGCGCTGCGCCATCTCATTGCGCGCAAGCTTCGGCAGCTTCATCAGATCGAGCACGAACAGATCGCCCTGCGCATCGAGGATCATCGGCGGCCGCATCGGCATGAAGTTGAGCAGATCGCCGGGCTTCGACAGATCCATCATCGACAGCATCTGCACCATGGGGCTGTCGCCCTGCGGCTTGATCGACAGGTCGCGCACGCGTAGCTCGACGCGAATGCTGCCCAGCGAGAACAGCACCTGCTCGACGGTTAGCGTGGCGGCAAGACCCAGGCGGGTGCCCATCACTTCCAGCGTTGCCGAGACGCGGATACCAGGCGGCTCTGCCGTCAGCATCAGGTCGGAGGGCAGCTTGCCAGCCGCCACCTTGTGCAGCAGCCAGTTCACCGCATCCATCGGCACACCGAGGCGCATCCGCGCCGCATTGATCAGGCTGCGCAGCAGGAACTCGGGGTGCGAGACCAGGTACGCAAAGCCGCTCTGAACATCACTCAACGACAACACAGTCATGGCGGTACGCTATCGCAAACCGTCGATGAAGTCATGCCCCTTGCCGGCCCTGACCAAGGCCTACGCAGAGCCTGACGCGCCCTGCGGCTTCACCAGAACTTCATGGTTTTGACATTTGTCGCGATCGTCGTGCCTGTGATACCTGTGCTGTTTATGCAGTCGTCGGAAAGTCCAGACCAAGGGGAGACTTCAGGCAGCCCCTGCCCTCCCCCCGACCCGGGGCGGGCACCGGCCGGTGGGTCCAGCGCCCCGACCGCCGCCGGGCCGCCACCGCCGATCCCGACGGCTCGTCACGTGGCGATCATCATGGACGGCAACGGTCGCTGGGCGCAGCAGCGCGGACTCCTGCGGCTAGAGGGACACAAGCAGGGCGCGCATGCGGTGCGCGACACGGTGCGTGCGGCGCGGCAGATGGGTCTGTCGGCGTTGACCCTCTACGCGTTTTCCGAGCAGAACTGGGGCCGGCCGCTCGACGAGGTGAGCGGGCTGATGCAGCTTCTGCACGACTACATTGTCGATGAGCGGAATGAGATCCTAGAGAACGGCATTCGCGTCCGCACCATCGGCAACAGCGCCCGCTTGCCCACCTTTGTCCGTCGGCCGCTGGATGCGCTCATCGCCGAGACCGCCGGGCTGCGCGGCATGACGCTGAGCCTGGCCCTGTCCTATGGCGGACGCGAATCGATCACCGATGCCGCGCGCAGCCTGCTTACCGCCGTGGCCGAAGGGCGCCTGCGCCCCGACGAGATCGACGAAGACATGATCTCCGCCACGATGCAGACCGCGGACCTGCCGCCCGTCGATCTCATCATCCGCACCTCGGGAGAGCGCCGCATCTCGAACTTCCTTCTGTGGGAAGGCGTGCGGGCGCTTTTCTACACCACACCATGCCTGTGGCCCGACTTTCAGCGACGGGAGCTTTATGCCGCGCTGGAGCAGTGCCACTTGGTGCAGACGACCTCTTTACCGGCCGCGCCGACGACCTAGCGCGGGGGAACACGCATGTCCAATCTCGTTCAACGATTCCTGACGGCGGTCGTGGCCATTCCGCTTTTGATCGCGTCGATCAGCTGGGGGCAGCCGTATGGCGTCTGGCTATGGGTGCTGTTTGCGCAGATCGCTGGGCTGCGCGAGTGGATGAACATGACCATGCCGAAGGAGCCGGTCTTCGATCGCGCCTTCGGCGTGGTGGTCGGTGTCGCGCTGGGCTCGCTCATCTGCTGGGTGCCAGATACGCGCGCGCTGCTCGGCGGCATCTGGGGCAGCACCATCGCCTGCTTCCTGTTCTTCCTGTTTCGCTATCGCCCGATCGAGACGGTGGCGATGCGGGTGGCGGCGGCGCTGTGCGGCATCTTCTACGCCGGCCTCCTGATTAGTCCGCTCATGATGTTCAAGCTGCGCGCGGCGGGGGATGGCGCGGCGTGGATCTACATCTGCCTGTCTTCGGCCTGGCTGTCCGATACCGGCGCGTACTTCGCGGGGCGCTTCCTGTCGCCGTTTATCCCCGCCAAGCTGTGGCCGGCCATCAGCCCGAAGAAGACGATGATTGGCGGCGTCGGCGGTCTGCTCGGCAGCCTGGCTTCGCTGGCCGTCGCCAAGCTGTGGTATCTGCCGATGCTGTCGTGGCTGGATGTGGTGTGCATCGCCGTGCCGGCCAACATCCTGGGTCAGCTTGGCGATCTCTGCGAGTCGCTGATCAAGCGTTCCGTCGGCGTCAAAGACTCTGGCGTGCTCTTGCCGGGCCACGGCGGCATGCTGGATCGTATCGATGCCCTGCTTCTCGTCGTACCCTACGTCTATCTGTACGCGCAGCTTCGCTTCTAAGCGGGGGCGCGCGGGATCTCATTTCTTCAGCATTCGAGGCTCGCGGCCATGGCGCCGATTCCACAGCTCTCTTCGGTTGGTCGATATAAAGATCTGACGCTGCTCGGGGCCGGAGGCATGGGGGCGGTGTATCGCGCCTATGATCCGTCGCTGGATCGCACGGTGGCGCTCAAGCTGGTGCTCTTGCAGCCCGGGCACAGCGAGCACAACCCGGAATATCTGGTGCGCTTCGAGCGCGAAGCCAAGGCCATCGCGCGGCTGTCGCATCCCCACATCGTGCAGGTCTACGACTTCGGCCGCGACGAGGCGGGCAACCCCTACTTCGTCATGGAGCTGGTCAAAGGCAAGCCACTGTCCTCGGTCAGCAAAGAGCGCGGACCGCTACCACAGGCCGAGGTCATCGAGCTGATCCGGCAAGCGGCGATTGGGCTGCAGGCGGCGCACGATGTCGGCATCGTTCACCGCGACGTCAAGCCGCACAACATGCTGGTCGATGAGCGCGGGGGCCTAAAGCTCGTCGACTTCGGCGTGGCGCGCGTTGCCGGCGGCGTCAGCGAGGGCATGACCGCGACCAATGAGGCCCTCGGCACGCTGCACTACATGGCGCCCGAGGTGCTGTCGGGCAAATCGGTGGATGCGCGCGCCGATATCTACTCGCTGGGCTTGGTGATGTTTCATCTTCTGACCGGGCATCCGCCGTTTCAGGCCGATAGCGCGGTCGGCGTGGCGATGAAGCAGATCAGCGAGCCGCTGCCCGACATCAGCAAAGAAGTCCCCGGTGTCTCGGCCAGCCTGCGCAGCCTGCTTGAGCGCATGACGCAGAAAGAGCGCGATGCCCGCCTGCCGACCTGCGCCGAAGTGGTGCGACAGTGCGAGGCGGTGCAGAGCCAGCTCGATGCCACCGCGCCGAGCGATCTGCCGGCGGCGCTGATCGAGCGCAAGGCGCGTCAGCGGCGCGTGCTCATGATCGCAGCCGGGCTGGGGATGAGCGTGGCGCTCGGTCTGCCGCTGGCTCTGTCGGGCCTGGGGGTGCGCAAGCGCAACAAGGCCCTGCCCAAGCCACCGCCGCCGCGCCCACCCGAGGGCCCGCCCCCGCCGCCGACAGCTGCGCCACCCGCGGCCACCGACAAGCCCACGCTGCCAGCCACGGGTCCGGTGCGCATCGCGGTCCTGCGCTTCAAAAACCTGGGCGCGGATCCCAGCTTGAACGTGCTCGTCGAAGGCATCTCGGAAGGCGTCACGACGGAGCTCAACGAGCTACGTGGCGACACCCCGGATCGCATCCAGCTGCTAGAGCGCAACCAGTTCGACGAACAGAACCTGCCCGAGCTCAAGCGCGGCAAAGAAGAGTACATGGACCAGGCCTCGGTGGCGGCCGTGGGGCGCGTGCTCGGCGTCGAGGTGCTGGTGCAGGGTGCGTTCAGTCGCCTCGATGATCAGATGCGCGTCACGGCGCGCTTCAGCCGCGTCGATAACGGCGAGATCCTCGACAGCATGACGCTGACTGCGCCGGCCAAGACGGGCGCGCAGATCTTCGCGCTGCAGGATCGCGTCGCTTCCGAGCTGCGCAGCCGAGTGACCAAGATCCTGCCGCGCCTGCGACCGGCCACGTCACCCGCGCCGACTGTGCCGCCGACGTAAGCGCCGCCGCGCGGCTCAAGGCAGGGGACGCGTGCAGTCAGCCAGGCTCGTCGCGGAGGCGAAGCGAGCGTAGTCGAACTCGGCCCGCGTCTCGTAGGGCGAAGCCCAGTTGCCGGCGATGAGACCCACCTGCAGCGTGGCGGGTAGGTCCGGGCGGTCGAAGCGAATGACACCGCCGACCACCACCCCGGGGGTGGCCTCACCTGCGCCATTGCCCATCGGCGCGGTGCCACTGCCGTAGGCTTCTTCGACAAAGCCGGCCTCGCCAGTCAGCTGATGGAAGAAGTGAAACATGCTGCCGAGGCGACAGACACGCAGCCGGCCGCTCAGGACGCTGTTCGAGTTGATCAGGTACAGCGTCGATAGCGAAGCCGGGCTGCCCACGCGCGTGCTCTTGGCTTCGCGCGCCACCGTGCCGGACTGATAGCCGATGTTGTACATCACCCAGCGCTCGCTACCGGGGGCGACACTCTGGGGATCACGCACCACGAAACCGCCGGCACTAAACTGCCCGCGTGGGGCCTGGGCCATGTCGCTCTGCCGTCCAACGCGCAGCTGTGTCTCGACGACAAAGTTGCCGGTTACGGCCTTGTAGATCATCGGCCCGTGCTGATCGGAATACCAGTGCGTCTGGTCGACCGCGACTGGCGCCAGGCTCAGCTGACCTGTGACCTGCGTCAACGACAGCGTGCTGTGCAGGCTGGGAAACAGATCGCTCCAGCCACTTAGGCTGCTTGCCGAAAACTCATCCGAGAGGGCGGCCAGGCTGCTGCCCTGATCGAGCGCTCCGGGATTACTTGCGTCCGGCTCGCCGAGGCCCAGGTCTTCGGTGCTGCTGGTCATGGGACCGGCACTGCAACCCAGCGAGAACGCGGCAGCCCAGGCGAGCCAAGTTTTTCGGAAGCGAGCGCTCATCAGGTTTCTCCCATCACCGGTCCGCTCGGGGCCGGGAAAAGACTCGGCGGCATTTGACGTTTTCGCTTAGCGTCCGTCTTCCAGGACCGAGCCGCGGTGATAGATGCGCAAGCGGCGCGTAGCTTCGTCGTGCGCCATCGGGTGCAGCGCCTCGCGCGCCTGCTCGATCGAGATGAAGCCGAGCGAGCTGCGGATGACCTCGAAGGCTTTGGCGTGCTTTTCTTGCTGCTCGGGCGGGCCCTCAGATTCGGAGATCAGGAACTCCGCCTTGCGCTGGAGATCAATGGCGCCGCGCACCATCAGCCGCTCGCGACACATCTGCGCCTTGGCCTGACCGACATAGGCGATGAGCAGCGCCGCATCCTGCCAGTCGCACAGCCGCTGCAGCGTGTAGGGCGTGGCGAAGTACAGCGCTCCCGTCGAAGCGAGCGCCAGCGCATGGATCGAGTCGATGCCTTCTTCGCCCAGGCGCAGCAGATCCTGCTCGGTCATGCCATCGAGCACGAGGAGCTCAGCACTGCCATTGCTCGCCCGCTGTGCCACCTGCAGGTTGAAGGCGGCGGCGGCGCGGCTGGTGATCTGACTGAGCACGCCTTCGCCAATCAGCGACACCAGCATGCCGAGCAGCATGTAGCTTGTCGGTCCTTTGAAGGGCTGCTGCGCCAGGACTGCACTGTCGCTGACCGCCTGCACCGCATCACCGGTCGGCAGCGCGGGAATGGACTGATGCCACATCAGCGCGACCAGCAGCACGGCGGCGAGCACCGACAAGATCAGTCCGCGCAGGGCATAGGCAAACATGCGCGCGCTGGTGTCGCGAATCGAAGCGCGGACAGTCAGGCGACCAAAGCTCAGGCTGAACGAGGTCAGAGCGGCGCTGCCTGCGGCAATCGCCACCATGCGGGTCTGGCAGGCCAGCATCGTGTCGTTATTGGCGACGACGCCCCAAGCAAAGATGGCCGAGGTGGCAAAGCCATAGAGGCAGGCGTGCTGCATCATGCGGTGCTGTGCCTGTTCAGCGTGGCGCGACTCGATCAGCCACAGCTTCTGGATGCGCTCTGTGACATCCCCCTTCCAGCTGCGCTCGTGCGCGGTCCATGAGACGTGCTCGCCTTCCGCCTGCGGCAGGAAGCGATGACCCGAGCGCGGCGCCTGCTGCCACTTGGCGATCAGCGCGGCGCCGAACGATAAGAGGAGCGGCATGGCGATCAGGGCCAAAAGGGTCAGCGCCAGGCCCAGCGCTCGCTCCGACAGGATGTAGGTCGTCAGACCGTCGCCCGCTGCCGCCAGCTTCGCCGCCGCCGCCGCTGCCGCATCGATGGGCACGCCCGTGCACTCGGGCCGGGGCGGTGGGCCGCTGGGCAGCATCGACTTCAGGCCGCCGAGGATCGGCACCCAGCCCGGCCACTGCTGACCGCAGGTGCGCGGGATGATGACGATGTGCACGACGAGGAGCAGCATCGACAGCCACAGCACAAACAGGATCATCATGCCCAGCCAGTCGCTGACAAAGCGGGTCAAGCGCAGGACGAAGCGGCGGCGGGACTTGGCCGGGCTGCTCAGGCCAGCATCGCTGCGACCGGCTTGGGCGACGGACTTCGCGGCGACTGCCGCATCGGCTGGGGGAGGGGGAGGAGAGTGGGCCATAAAGTCTCTTAGGGACTACGGTATCACGCTCGCCCCGCCGCTGGACAGCCGCTTCTGCGACGGGAAGGCTGGCGTACTTGGGCCGGTCGCAGGCCAGGCGAGCGCGCAGACACCGAATGCGGCGCCGGACCCATCGGGGCCACCGTCCCCCCTTTGCAAGTGATCTTCCGGGGTGAATCTGCGATAGCTATCCACATAGGAGCGCGGCCCAGGAGCGTGGCAGGTATTGCTGCTCTCCGCCGCTTGTCGAGGCGAGCTCCCGTCGAGAAATCCTTGCTGTTCGAGAGGCCACTATGGGTGATGCTGCTGATTCGTCCGCTGTCCCCGCTGAACCGGGCGAAAGCTCCACTGCACCCGCGAAACCGGACGAGGGGCTGCAGCTTGATCGCTTCGAGCCGACGGAAGAGCACGCCGACGCCAACCCCGGGGGCGGTCTGAGCTGCCACTACTGCAAGCAGCCGCTGGTCCACGAATTTTGGGAGCTCAACGGACAGCCGAGCTGTGAGTCGTGTCAGGTCGCGCTGAACAAGCACTTTACGGCTCCCATCCCGTGGTCGATTTGGGGGCGGGTCACCCTGTGGGGCGGCGGGGCGGCGCTCATCGGGACGCTGGTCTACTTCGCGGTTCTCAAGCTCACCGGCTACGAGCTGGGCTTGATTGCCATCGGTGTCGGACTCTTGGTGGGCGGCGCCGTCCGTCGCGCCTCGGGGTTTCGCGGTGGCTGGAAGCTGCAGGCGGCGGCCATGGCCTTTACCTACGCCTCGATCGTAAGCGCCTACATGCCGTCGGTGTACGAGGGCTTGTTGAAGGCGGAAGCCGACCACAAAGCCGGAGGCGACCACAAGGCCGGAGGCGAGAAGACCGCGGCCCCATCGAGCACTGCGACGCCGGCCCCTTCTGCGACGACGACACCCCCAGCCAAAACAGCCGCGCCGGAACAGCCCGCCGGGGGCCAAGCAGCCGGGCCAGCCAGCGAAAAGACGCTCCCAGCGGTCAGTGCTGGAAGCCCAGCGACGGCCCAAAACCCACCGGCCGCGGCAGCGCCCCACGTCGATACCCACCAGCCTGAGCGCGCGCCGCAGGAGATGGGCTTGGGCAAGACGCTGCTCAACCTGCTTTTCGCCTGCTTCCTCTTGTTCTTGTTCTCGGCCGCGGCGCCGATCCTCGCCGGCTTTCAGAACTTCATGGGCTGGATCATCATCGGCTTCGCGCTGTACGAGGCCTGGAAGATGAACCGTCGCCCACCGCTCATTCTGCGCGGCCCACTGCCGGTGACCGTCCCTGCCCCGGCGGCGTCCGCGTCATCGGATAGCGGGACCGAACCGGCCACCCCCTAGAGGTTCTCAGCATGGACGTCCCGGCGGCTTGTCGCAGCTGCAACACCCCCCTGACCTCGGCCATGCTGGTCTGCCCGGGCTGCGCGGCCCTTTTGCACTCCGACGAGCTCAAGCGCCTGGTGGCCGCCGCCGAGGCTGCTCAAGCGGCTGGGGACCACGCCACCGCGCTCCTGCACTATCGCGGGGCGCTGCCGCTCTTGCCGGCGACCTCGCGTCAGCATGGCCTTTTGCGGTCGCGCATCGAGACACTGAGCACGCAGACCGCGGCGGGCCCGACGTCAACCAGCCAGCCCAAGGCCGAGGTGCCGCCCTGGATCAAGCGCCTCGGTCCGCTCGGAGCCGTGGCTCTCCTCCTGTGGAAGTTCAAGTTCCTGCTCGTCGCGCTGGCCTCGCACGCCAAGTTCTTGCTGCTCGGTCTGACCAAGGCCTCGACGCTGTTTTCGATGCTGCTATCGATGGGCGCGTACTGGGCGCTCTATGGCTGGCGCTTCGGCGTGGGCCTGGTCGCCTCGATCTACGTGCATGAGATGGGACACGTCGCGGCCCTGCGTCGCTTTGGCATGCCGGCCACCGCGCCGATGTTCATCCCCGGGGTTGGCGCGCTCGTGCGCCTCAATAGCCATCCCGTCACCGCTGCTGAGAACGCTCGCGTGGGGCTGGCCGGGCCGCTGTGGGGACTGGGTGCCGCGATCGTCTGCTACGGCCTCGGCCTGCTGACCGGTGGGCAGAACTCGACGTGGAGCGCCATCGCGCGGGCCGGGGCCTGGATCAATCTGTTTAACCTCATGC
>DAORCZ010000209.1:0-10337 GCA_035345735.1 Pseudomonadota bacterium
CACGCCTACGCTCGCCAGTCAGATCTCGGTCCGCGTCCTCCCCGCCATCGACGACCCGCCCCCTGCCCCGCCGCGCTAGCCGCTCCATTTGACCCTGGGCTGCCGTCCGCATCGGCCATTCCGAAGTCCTGGCCCGATGTCGTGACCTGATGTCCTAGAGGATGCTTGCTTCCCCCGCGCGTCGTTGTGGGAGCTCTCCCTCTTTGCCGCCGTCGAGTCTCTGCTCATGCGAGCGTGCCCGGCTCCCATCCCTCCATCCATCGAGAAGAAATAGGAACCCACTTTCTTAACGGCATTTCACGGCGTCCTTCTTTGGCAAAGAAGACCCCTTTCTATGTGCCTCACATCCCCCCACGATTCCCAGGACCTATGCGTTGTCCCTCGGCACACCGCCGGCCCTTGAGATCGTCGTACGGCTCGGCGATCCTGGGGCCAGGAGACTCTAAATGATGCGCCTCCCCCGTTTTCTAATCTTGGGCCCGCCATTCCTAATTCGATCATTCCTAATTCGATCATGCCTATTTGCGGCCCTCCTATTTGCCTTCATCGCCCCCCTCACGGCGAGCAGGCCAGCTTCCGCGCAGAGCGGGCGGCGTCACCTGACGATGGCCGAGATCGAAGCGCTGCCAAACTCCTTCCCGATTGTGCTGCGGCCGCCGACCTCGCCCACGCTGCGGCCGATCTATGCGCGGATGGTTGAGCTGGGTGAAAAGTTCAATCCCCTCAACATCGGACTCCTGCTCAGCCAGGTGCTGTACATCGAGTCGCTGCGCACCCCGGTCATCGTCGAGCAGTGCGGGGCACCGGGGCTCCACTTCGCCCGCCGCCAGAACCACATTCGCGTGTGCTACGAGCTCATTCCCGAGGTCAACCAGCTCCTCGGTAAGCCGCGGGCCCAGTGGTTCGAGATCGACTCCGCGACGCGCGCCTTCCTGATGTTCGCGATGCTGCACGAGATGGCGCATGCGCTGATCAAAAACCTTGGCATCCCGGTTGCCGGACGCGAAGAGGACGCCGCCGATCAGCTCGCCCTGTTGTTCATGACCCAGGTTCCCGACCGCGAGCTAGCCCATCGCATCGTGCGCGCCCCCGCCGCCTTCTTTTTCCGCCACAGCATCGAGGTCGAGGGCCCCGCCGGCCACGATGCCAGCGATGAGCACGGAAGCAGCGCCCAGCGCGCCGCCGACGTGCTGTGCCTGCTCTACGGTCGCCACCCCGACCCGACGCTTGCCCCGCAGCTAAGCCGCACCACCGCCGCCTGCATCGACTTCGCGCGCCGCGCCGCCGCCACCTGGAACGCCCGCCTGGCCCCCCACGCCCGCGTCGACAGCGGCCGCATGTTCTAGGCCGGCTCGTCGAGCCCAGAAGGATCGCAGAGCGAGCGTCGCCCCGCGTCTCTCGCAGCGTGCGCCAGTTCGTTGGCGACGACTTTTTTTGCCCGCTGCGCGTGCCTAGCTGCTACACGAACTCCCCCGGGCTGACGCCTCTGTGGCCCCCACCCGGACGAGGAGCCCCGATGACGACGCCTGCAAGTTCCAGCGAGCTGACCCCCATTGATAACTGGGTGAAGCGCCGCATCCGCCACAGCCATCAGCACAAGCCGATTAGCAACACCAACACGGTCCACGCTGACCGTCTAACCCGCGGACAGCGCGTCGCCGATGCCCTGGCGCGGGTCATGGGAAGCTGGACGTTCATCCTGTCGCAGTCGCTGGTCCTAGGAGTCTGGATCACGCTCAACGTCATCGGCGTGATGCGCCACTGGGATCCCTATCCCTTTATCCTGCTCAACCTCGCGCTGAGCTTTCAGGCCGCCTACGCCGCGCCCATCATCATGATGTCGCAGAACCGCCAGGCCGCGAAGGATCGTCTGATGGCCGAGCAGGACTACTTCGTCAACATGAAGGCCGAAGAAGAAGTGTCCGCGATCATGCGGCACCTAGAGCAGCAAGACGAAGTCATGATCGACATCCTGCGCCGTCTAGAAGTGCAGCACGCGATGATCATGGACCGCCTGCCGGCCTCGGCGTCGTCGTCGGCCCCGCCCTCCACTCCAGCCGCCGATCGCATTGTTTGACGGCAACCAGGCCTGCGCGGCTCGCCGCGAGATCTCGCGCGGTACGTGGGGCGAAGACACGGAGAACTCGCTGCGATGCACGCCGCCACGCGCCGATTGAACGGGGATCAAATGTCGCGTAAGACGGGATCGCCATGAACAAGTGGAAGATTGCCTCCTTCGCACTGCTCGGCGGCTGGCTCCTGACCCTTGCTGGGGGCGCGTACCTGGTCATCGACCACGCGGTGACCATCGGCTACATGAAAGACGGATACGCGGACTGCGAAGCCCACCGCGATTTCCTGCACACCCTGATCAAAGGCCGTCTCAGCCGCGCCGACATCGCCGCAGCCGCCGGCAGCGTGAAGTGGAGATCCGACGGCTGGCAGGAACAGACCGTGACGAAAGACATGGTTCACATCCAGTACGACCAAGACGGGAGATACCTCAGCTCCACCTTCGGTGCGAGCACGGCGGGACCGCGCTAGCTGACGCGCATCCGATTGTACTTTTTGTACTTTGTGGCGGGACCCTCGATACTGCGGCCGCTTTTGCTGGCCCAAGTAAAGGAGGTCCATATGAAGAGTCCCGTTCGAGTGTCCACAAATCGTCTGAGTGATCGCCGCTGGCTTGGAGTGCTTTTCGCCTGTGTTGCGGCCACGCTGTCCTGTACGCCGGAGGCGCCGCCCGCCCCGCTGGCCACATCCGGGCCCGAGCTACAGCTATCCCCATCCAATCCGCAAATCGCGCAGGGCACCGCCGGCGTGTTTACCCTGCGCGAGGTCTTGCCCAGCGGTCGCATCGTCGATCGCACGGCTGCAGCGACCTGGCAGGTGACGCCGGTCGATGGCTCGCAGAGCCTGCCCTTCCGAAATGGCGAGATCGAGCTGGCGACGCCGGGACGCTACCGGGTCACCGCCGACATCGAGGGGCACGAGCGCGGGACGGTCATCGTCGTGACGAGCGCCGCCATTCGGGCCCTGACCCTGACTCCCAAGACCAGCACGGTCGCCAAGGGGCTGACCCAGAGCTACAAGGCCACTGCGGCATTCACCGACGGGACGACGCAGGACGTGACGGCAACGACAAGCTGGTCGATCAAAGACACCAGCGGCACCGGCGTCGCGGTCATTAGCTCGCGCGGTGTGGTCACGACCAAGAACATCGGCAAGGCGCGCATCACCGCCAAGTACATGACGCTGAGCGACACCGCGGCCTTGGAAGTGACCGCGCCGAAGCCGACCGCGATTTCGATCAGCCCCAGCAACCCCACCCTGCCCAAGGGAACGGCGCAGACGTTTACTGCCAAGGCGCTATTTTCCGACGGCAGCACGCAAGATGTCAGCGATGTCGCGGACTGGTCGGTGACCGATCTAGTCGGCAGCGGTGTCGCGTCGGTCGACGGCGTTGGCAACGTCCTTGCGGAAGCCGAAGGCCAAGCCACCGTGGCTGCCGAGTACGCCGGCATCAGCGGGTCGACCCTGCTTCAGGTGAGTGCGGCCGTCCCCGTCTCGGTGAGTCTCAGCCCCAGCACCGCGAGCATTGCCAAGGGGCTGACGCAGGCCCTGACCGCCACGGCGCGCTTGTCCGATGGCAGCAGCTTGAACGTCAGCAAGCTCGGCGCGTGGACAGCGACCGACCGCACGGGCAGCGGGGTGGCGTCGGTAGATGCGAACGGCCTGGTGCGGGGCACCTCCCTGGGCACGGCCAACATCAGCTTCGCCTATCGCGCGCTGTCGGCCACAGCCTTGGTCGAGGTGACGGCGCCGGTGGTCGCGGGGCTCGCGGTCTCACCGGCCACGGTCAGTCTGCCGCGCGGCCGCACCCAGCTCTTTCAGGCCATCGCCACCTATTCCGACGGCAGCACCCAGGCCGTAAGCAGTGGCGTGACCTGGACCGCGACCGACGTGATGGGCACCTCGGTCATTGCACTGTCCACCGGGGGACTGGCGGTGGGCAGCAGCCTGGGCGAGGCACGTGTTCAGGCCCAGTACGCCGGCAAGTCGGCCACGGCTGCGGTGACAGTCACAGCAGCCGTCCTTGAGCGCATCGATCTTTCCCCGCTGCGCCCCGTGCTTGAACCCGCCGCCAGCCAGCAGTTCAGAGTCATCGCCACGCGCAGCGACACCACGACACAAGATGTCACCACCAGCGCGACCTTTAGCGCCACCGATGTGGCTCCCGCGACCTCGGTGATTACGCTGTCGAGCGGAGGGCTAGCGACGGCCAAGAACCTGGGGCGGGCCAAGGTCAGCGCCACCTACCTGGGCCTTCGAGCCGAGACCGAGGTCGCGGTCAGCCGGGCCCGCGTCGCGTCGCTGTACTGCAGCGTCGATGCCGTGGGCCGGGCGGAGGTCACGCGCCAGCTAGAAACGGTGGGTGGCTTGACGGCGATCGATTCCATCGACGTCGGCCCCGCCGCGCCCGCATTGAGTACGCTGCAGCAGTACGCGGCCGTTGTCATCTGGGCTGATACCTCGCGCGGCTGCAGCGATCCGACCGGGCTTGGCAACGTGCTCGCCCAGTATGTCGATCGCGGCGGCGGCGTCGTGCAGATCCTGCCCTACTACTTGAACTACTCATATTCCGGACTGAGCGGGGACTTCTATACGCGCTACTCGTTGGTCAACAGCACCAACAGCATGCGGTATGCGCGCGACCTCCAACTGGGCAGCAAGCTGGAAATGCACGCCATCCTGGCCAACGTCAGCACGCTGCGCACCACCCCCGGCGCCACCTGCTATCACCGCAGCAGCCTGACCGCGAGCGATCTGCGCAACGGTGGGCGCTTGGTCGCCACCTGGTCGTCGGGAGACGGCATGGTCGTGGTCGGTAGCCCGGGCGGCCATAACCGCGTCGACATCAACTACTACGTCGGCAATGCGGGGGGTGGTCTGCCCTGCTTGGACGATACGAGCGATGCCTACCGCCTGCTGCGCGACTCCCTTTTGTGGGTGGCCGGCAAGCTGTAGCCCCACCGCGCCCGCGCATCCTGCCGCGGGCGACGGACTCTCTGCCCCAGCGCTACCCAGCCCGATCAGGCCCGCCTAGCGACCGTAAATCACCCAGCGCTTGTTAGCGCCGTACGCGACCAGATCCTGCTTGCCATCGCCGTTGATGTCCGCCGTCTGTTTGATCAGCGTGCTGCCGAAGCTCGTGTCCGCGGGATCGGGGTTCGGCAGCGTGCGGCTGACCACAAGCGGGCCGCCGCTGAGCACTTCCAGGCGCCCGCCCATCGCCGCCGTGGGGTTGGCAACGACGACGGTCTTGGGTCCGAAGAACTCGCGCGCACAGATCGGCTGAGCATACTTTCCGCTCTGGGGAGCAATCGGATTCATCTGGCTGACATCCAGCGGGCTTGTCGCCATCAGCCCCGACGCGTTCCCCAGCCAGACGCGCAGCGCAGTGTCCACCGCCACCAGATCGGCGCGCCCGTCTCCGTTCACATCACACAGCGTAGAGAGCTGGCTCCAGTCGTAGCGGAACGGGCTCATGCCTACTGGATTCGCGGGGTGTCGATAGTCCCAGCTCTGGCTCAGGTCGGGGGCGGACGAGGCGGCCCGGCCGGTCAGAATGCGCATGCCGCCGTAGTCGTTGGCCACCGTGCCGGTGCAGGTCATGGCCATGGGAAGTCCGACGTTGGGCTCCTGCAGCAGGATGTCATCGAACCCATCGCCATTCACATCCCCGAAGGCCTGCGGCACCGCAGGCATGGCACACCACGTGCCCACCGTCGGGCTGTACGCAGTGGTTGAGGGCATGGTCGAGCGCGACTTTTGCCCCAGCCACAGGACATAGGTGTCGTTGCCTTGCCGCGTGACACCAATGACATCGGCCAGCTTGTCGCCGTTGTAATCGCCGACGATGGGATAGCGCGCCAGGTTCTGCGAGCTGTTCGGCGCCGGATCCAGAAGCTGCAGCACCGGCAGCACGTCGATGACGCGCGGCACGCCATACAGCACCAAAAGCAGGCCGTTCTGTGTCTTGGTACGGTTCGAATTAAAGGGGTCACTTAGGAAGATGTCGCTGCGACCGTCTCCGTCGAAATCCCCGGCGGCGCAGTTGTATTCACCGCCCGCCGTCATGCCGGACGGAACCGCTGGCGAGTAGACCTTGGTGCGGGCCGGCGGGAACGGTCCCTGCGTGGGCAGTCCCGAGGCGTCGCCATAGATAATGCGGATGCTGTAGTTGCTCGTGCCGCCCAGCGCTGGGCCAGCACACACCGCCAGGTCGCCAAAGCCGTCGCCATCAAAGTCGCCGACGGGGATAGCGGGAAGCGGCGCCAGCGTGGTCGGATCAAAGAGCGGGTCAGCGTAGTTGGCGACGGTAATGGTCAGTGTCTTTACGACCGTCCTCATCATGTCGGACGACTTTGCCGTCACCGTCACCATGTAGGTTCCCGCGTCAGCAAAGCCGGGGGTCCAGGTCAGATCGCCGCCGTTTCCTTGCGGCACGAACATGGCGCCATTCGGAAGACCCTGGACGGTGACGGCCACCGGCAGTCCCTTGGGATCCGTCGCGCTGAGCGAGATGCGCAGCGGGTCCAGCTCCGCAGCGTTCACCGGATCCGTTCCCGAAAGGGTCAGATCGGTGGGGCCGTTGCTGCTGGTCAGCGTCACGCGAACCAGGGTCCCACTCAAAAGCGGTGGCAGTACCGTCGCTTCGCCGTGCGCGACCACCTGGCCTGCCGTCATTCCGTCGACGCTCACCTTCAGGGTTCCGCTCGGCTGCGCCGACAGCAGCAGCGCCAGCTGGACCGGCAAGCTGAACGCCTGCGGCGGAGTCGGCGTCTTCAGCGTCTTGGCCGAGGGTTGATCCAGCGTGACGGCTAGCTGGTCCAGACCGCTCACCGTGCCCTCGACCGCCAAGGCCAGGCAGATTCCGTCTTTGCCTTCACAGGCCGTGATGTCGGAACCCGAACATGTCAGCAGGAAGATCGAAAACAGCAGCGCCAACCCTTTGTGCATGTCACTTCCCCAATCGCGAAGTTAATCAAGGCGGCTAATTCAAAACTGCAGCGGAGGCAGCGTGGCATGCGGCGCCGAGGCGCTGCGTGTTCCCAGAACTACGCCGACGGTAACGCCGGCTGCAACCACGACCGCGCCGGCCACCACCACGCCCCAGAACCAGCCCTTTTTGTAGATCGGGCGGGATGCAGTGTCCGTCGGCTGGTCCTTGGGACTTGCCAGCTGCAGCGAAGCCTGCGCGGGCGCTGTCGCGGCCCCAGAGTCGCTCTTTGGGAGGACGCTCACAGCGGTCGCGCTCTCCGGTTTGGGTTCCTTTTTCTCGGGAGCAGCCGTGGTCTGTCCGGCCACCGCATCACTCTTGCGACCCCGCTCGTCGGCTTCCTGGTTCTGCTTCATCCGCTCAGCCGCTGCCAGCATGTCCTTGGTCTGCGCGATATAGCGTTCCAGTTCGGTCCGGATCTCGGGCTTGGGATTTGGCTCGACGCGCAGATAGAACTCGTAGAAGCCCAGAGCGTCCTTGGCATGACCCAGCTTGCGATGCGCCTGCCCGATGTTGAGCAGCAGCTTGGGGAGCTGCTTTAAGGCATACGCCGCCTGAAGCTCAGTAATCGCACCTTCGAAATTACCGGCCTCATACAGCGAGACTCCTTTTTCATAGTGTTCTTTGAAGGAGCTTTTGTTTCCTTTGGCCAAGGCGGGTGCGGTCAGCCCCAGGAATGCCCCCAGCAGCAGGACCAGCCAGATTCCCAGCCCTCCCGGCTGCCGACTCCTAATTAAGCAACCGGACGTCATCATCACTGATCTCCTTGCCGCTGTCGGACTTCGTCCCGCCACCTTCCTTTTTCCCCTTCTTTCCCTTTTTTCCCTTTTTCCCCGCACCCGACGGCCCCGCAGCGCTGGCGGCCGACGAGTCGTCACCCGCCTTGGCCACTTGTTCCAGCGTCGCGCTGATCTCCTGGTTCTGGGCCATATCTAGCTCAATCGTCTTTTCGACGTAGCCGGACTGCACAAGGACGATGGCGACGGTGCCTTGGGCGACGTCCTGCGTGCTCTTCCAGGGCGTCCGCCCCATCAGCTGCCCATCCGACTTGCGCTGCACCAGCGCCCCCGCCGGGTCGGTGGTCACTGACCACGTCACCTTCGCCGCCGGCGGGGATGGCAGCGCCACCGCAGCGACCGGCGGTGCCTTCCGCGGCCACATCAGGCTGACCCCGATGACGGCCGCAGCCACCACCACGGCCGCCAGTCCCATCCCCAGCCAGCGCTTGCTGCTGGCATTCCCCGCTGAGGGCACGGTCTGACCCGCCGTATTTCCCAGCGTCGAAGAGCCGCCCCCGATCGAGATGCCAGCCTCCGGCGGTATAGACTGGCCGCGCGAGATCGCGGCCGCACCCGATAGCGATGGCGAGTTCGGGACAACATCCGTCCCCGGCAGCGACCCCGTACCCGATAGCGAGCCACTGCTCGGCGCCGAGCCCGCCCCCGGGAAAGTTCCGCTGCCGGCGGGCAGGAATGCCCCCGACAGCCCGGTGCCCACCCCCGACAAAGACAGCGACGAAGCCGCCGCACTCCCGCCAATCTGCCCCAGGCGCTCAACCACCTGGACCATGCTGGGACGCTCAGCCGCGGTCTTGAGCAACATCGCGCTGACCAGCGCTTCCAGTTCCGGAGGGATCGACGGGTCCAGGCTGCGGACAGGCTTCGGCTCCGCAAACATATGCATGGCCAGGACCTCTCCCAGCCCGGTTCCAATAAACGGAAGTTGCCCAGTTAGGAATTGGAACAGCATCACGCCCAGGGAATAGACATCCGTCTTGGTATCGACTTCCCCCGATCCCCGCGCCTGCTCCGGCGACATATAACTGGGAGTCCCCATCATCGAACCGGTGCGCGTCTTCAGATTCGCGATGTCCCCCGACACGTTCTGCAACTTGGCAATCCCAAAGTCGAGAATCTTGACCCGCTCACCACCCGCCGTTTCGGGGTCCGGGACAATCATGACGTTGTCCGGCTTGAGATCCCGATGAATGATTCCCTTGGCGTGCGCGGCGGCAAGGGCCGAGGCGATCTGCCGTGTGATGCGCAGGACGTCGGGGCCGAGGCGTCCGTTGTTCCTTTGTAGTCGGCCCTTTAGGGACTCTCCCTCCAGATACTCCATGATGATGAACGTCGAGGAGTCCGGAAGCGTCCCATACTCGTAGATCTGCACCATGCTCGGGTGGGTCACGATGTTGACCGCCCGGGCTTCGTTTAGGAATCGCGTGACTTGTTCGCTGTCACGCGAGAGGTGGGCGTGCAGGATCTTGATCGCTGCACGACGGCCGATCTGCTCGTGCACCGCTTCATAGACGGCCCCCATGCCGCCTTCTCCGAGCTTGCGGACCACTCGGTAGTTGCCGATGCGCGACTCGATCATGGCCTATCTCTGCCTTCCACCCCCAGGGCAGGGAATGTCTGATGGCATTTTATCGCAGATCGTCAGCGCCCGGTGCCCTGTTCGCTGTGCGTTGCCGACGCGCAGGCCCAGGGCAGCGGCGGCTCGCGAGCGAGTGTTACTCAGGTGGCAGCCAGCGCCGGCTGAATTCCTGATTGAATTCCGCAGGCTATTGCGACTTGGGAAGCGGGCGGAAGGCATCACCGCCAAGAAACGCGCGGGCTTGCACCAGGTAGACGCGCTCGCCTTGCAGCACCCACTCGACATCCAGGTCGTAGGGAAAGAGCGGCCGGATCTTCTTCACCGCTTCGACCAAGGTACGCACGCGGGGATGGGTCAGGACGACCTCGCGGCTGGGCACTGGGACTTCTTTGACACCGCCGCCATCGCCGAGCACCAGCATGGTGGCGTCGCTGGATTTCGAGATCAGCTTGGTCGCCGGAAAGCGCAGGTTGTAGACCACCTGCTCGGGCGTGGTGCGGCCATCGACGACGCGCAACCCCAGCCCGCGCTGCGCGTTGATGGTGTAGGTGTGGTCGTTGTCCGGCTCGAACAGGTTGCGCGTCACCAGCACGCCAGCAGCGGTCGCGGGCAGGCTGGCAACGATCAAAAGGGCACAGGCCGCGGCCCGCTCATCGATGCGATAGTGGCGGCGTTCCTCGACGGCGCGGAAGCTCCACAGCGAAGACCAGACCTGTCGCATGGCCTGGGCCAGGGCGGCCTTGCCCTTCACGTTAGCCGCCGTGTAGTAAAGACCAGCGCCGTTGAAGTTGGGCAGATCTTCGGCGTTGGTCGAGGAACGGACAAAGACGCTCGCCCCGCCCAGATCTTGGTCGATCTTCGCCGCGACCGCGTCGAGAAGCTGCGGGTCGACCGGCGC
>DAORCZ010000210.1:0-10260 GCA_035345735.1 Pseudomonadota bacterium
TGGCGGCTACGGTGGCGGTGGCGAGCGCGGTGGCGAGCGCGGCGGCTACGGTGGTGGCGAGCGCGGCGGCGGACGCAGCTATGGACGCGGCGGCGGCGGCGGTGGCGGCGGCGGCGAGCCCTCGTACGCGCCTCCTTCGCCTCCCCCCGGCGCCGACATGGGCGACTTCGGCGGCGCGGCGGACGACGATATTCCGTTCTAGGCAGCGCGGGCGGGGGCGGCTTGCCGCAGGAACACGGCGAGGCGCGTCTTTTCGGCTTCGCTCAGCTCCTGGCCCAGCCAGGACTCAACGGCGGCGACATCGCGGAAAGCCTGTCGCTGGGGGTTTTCAGCTTCCCGCAGAGCGCGGGTGATCTGCGTCGCAGCCAGCGCATCATCGGTTGGCACCAGCACCGCGATGCGCACCACCCCTGAGTTGTTGCGCTGCAGCATCGCCAAGCAGCGATCAAACACGAGCTGCGAAGTGGTGCGGAAGCCCCGCATGTCGACGATGGCGACGATCCCTTGCTTCTGAAAGCGCTGGCGATGTTCGCTGATCCGCTGAATCAGCATCGGCACGTCCCCCAAGGCCAGCCGACGGATGCGCAGCTCGGCGAGTCGGCCGGTGTGGACGTGCAGCGTGATCGATGCCCCGGCATCGGAATCCGCCCAGGCCCAGGCCTCGGCAGCGCCCCGGTCGGCAAAGACGCTCATCTCTTGCTTGGAGGCGAGGCTCATCGCCGCGATGACGACGCGCCACAAGGTGCGCTCGGTAACGATGGCGACGCGGGGGATCTGCTGACGGCGCTCGGTATTCCACGCGACGAACAGGGCGCGGGCTGCATCGTCGTAGCCGGTCATCTGACTGGCGTCGACCAGCAGGCCCGAGCTCGTTCCCCCCAGCAGCGAATCGACGCGTGCTAGCTCGCCCTGCAGGGCCGCGGTCGTGAGATGTCCCCGCAGGGTGACCACCGGTTTGCGAAGGGTCGCCATCACGCTTGATCTTATGGCGCGGATCGCGCCTGCGCACGGGCTTTGCGCCTGGTTTTCCGAGGCGGGGGAGTAGGTCTGCATCCCCTCACTTGGGGACCTTAGGTTGCGCTGCGGGGATGGAGGCGGTCGAACAGGGGGGCCATCTGCGGGTCGATGAAGAAGGCGCAGAGATCCTGGATGTCGGCTTCGCACTCGGCGCTGGCCTCGCTGCCGCGGGCGGCGTTGTCGAAGCGCAGGTGCATGCCGTTGATCTCGTCCTTGCCGCCGCCACTGGCGAGCGCCTGGGCGATGGCTTGGGCTCCGGGCAGCTCGATGTTGCGCAGGACGTGGACCGCCGACAGCAGATCGCCGGAGAGGAGAAGTGCGGTGCGCTGCAGGGTTCGTCGCACGGCGCGGCGCCAGGCGATGCTGGAAAACTGCACCTCGCCGAGGTCGCGGAAGACTTCGCCAAGACGCTTCACGGTGCGATAGGGCAGCTCGCGCTTCCACGCCGTGACATCGTCGCCAGCTGTGCGAGCGTGGCGGGGATGGAAGCCGCGCACCGCCAGACCCAGGAGCTGCGAGAGCTCGCGCGGGGGCAGGCAGACCGCGAGGACGTACTCGGGGCGCAGGGCTTCGACAGCGCGCGCGACGATGAACTGCACCTCGCCCAGCGTCTGCTTGCCGAGGCCCGGCGAGACGATGAGGCCAGCCGGCATGCGACCCGAGACGCGCGGCAGCACGAACTGCTGCCAGCCGACGCGGTACATCGAGCTGCGCTGGTTGCCGAGCACGCGACTGGCGATGGCGAAGCTGCGCGCCACGTCATCGCCCGAGGTCTCGGACTGCATGACGCGATCGTTGCCGGCGACGCCAAAGCTATCGAGCTGCGGCGCCTTGAGGCCGACGATGCCATCCCACAGCGCGGCGAAGACGTCGGACAGCAGGCGGGCTTCGGGCACGGCCCAGCGCGCATGATCGGCTTCATCGAGTTTGAGCGCGCTCGGGATGCCAGGCAGGGCCAGCGAAGTGCCGGCGACCACCCCAGTGAGCGGGCCGCTCGGCGAGAGTTCGAGCAGGCGCACGACCTGGGCAATGCGGGCGGCGAGCGCGGGGTTTTCGCTGGTCTCTTCCAGGGACTGCAGGCGGATGAGCAGCGAACGATCGAGCGGTGTGCTCTGCAAGAGGGCGCGCAGGTGGCTGCGGGCCCGCTCGGGACTGCGCCCTTCGACCACGGCCAGCGCGGCGCGACGCAGCTCGATGGTGACGGTCGTACCGAGGCGGCCGGCCACGCTGAGGGCCTGATCGTAGGAGTCGGCCGCGGCCTCGTTTTCACCGAGTCGCTCTTGCACGCTGGCCAGGTGACGCCACAGCGCGACGCGCTGCTCGATGCGATCCCGCGGCTCTTCTTGCACGGCAGTGCCGGCGGTCGGGGCCTGGAACATCGTGCTCGCGCTCTGCACCAACATCGCGCCCAGCATCGAAGCGGCTTCGCTGTCGTCAAAGAGCGGCGCCAGCTGGGTCAGAAGATCGAGATCGCCGGGGGCGTAGCGCAACGCCTTGAGGAGCAGAGTCTTGCCAACATCGGGCTGACTTAGACGCAGCGCGCAGTCCGCGGCTTGGCGCAGATAGGCGCTCTTTTCGCCGGGCAGACTGCTGACCTCGGCGAGGGCCTCGGCGTAGCTCTGCGCTTCGGCAAGCAGGTTCAGCTGGCGAGCGCTGGCCAGGAGCTTGGTCAGAAGCTCGGCCCGGGCATCGGCCTGCTCAGCGGGCAAGGGCAGAAGGGCGCTGGCGCTGCGGATGCCGCTCTCTTCTTCGCTTCCGGGCGGGCGCGGCTTTTTAATGCCGGGGGCCTGCGCATAGGCCAGAAGCAGAAGGGCATGGGCGCCGGCCGCATCGCCGAGGGTACTGCGAGCCAGCTCGGCAGCCGACAGATAGGCGCGGACCGCGGCGACCGGGTTGCCAGCGGCGATGGCGCGCTCGGCCCGACGGGAGAGCAGGGCCTGGGCTTCGCTGGCGTCTTCGCGATGGCCTTCCGCGAGCAGCAGATCGAGATAGTGCTCGGACGCGCTGGCGTGATCGGGCAACAGGCGCAGAGCCGCCTGCCACAGCGTGCGGGCCTGCGCATCTTGCGATAGGGCGCGCTCGGCCGAGGCGGCGTGATCGAGCGCATCGACAAGACGCGTCACGGTCAGCGGGCTGGGAAGGACGCTGACATCGCCGGCATACGACAGCAACCCGCCCAGGTACTGCGCCGCGATGGCGTGCTCGCCCAGAGCAAAGGCCTGCTCGCCCAGCTCGATCTGTTGTCCCAGATCACCGGGCAGCAGATCTTCGGCGGCGAGCAGGGCGGTGTAGGCATCGCGTCCTCGCCCCAGGGCAGAGAGCGCTGCGCCCTGTCGCCGCAGGAGCTCGGCGTGAATGCGGGCATCGAGCTCGCCGGTGTCTTCCTCGTCCTGCGCCTGCTGCGCCAGCTTGAGGGCTTCGCTGATCAGGGCATCGATGCGGCTGTGCGCACCCGTTGGGGCCAGGATCTCGACGAGCGTACGGGTGGCGGGGACTCGGCCGGGCTGCTGCTTGAGCGCGGCTTCGAGCCCCGTCTGCGCGGATTTGAGATCGCCCTGGCTATGCGCCAGCTGACCCAGAAACTCGTGCAGCGCAGCGGCCGGTGGACCAGTGAGCGAGGACGTGGCGAGGGCTCGCCGAGCAGCCTCGGCAGCGGCGGCGGTGTCGCCGGCTTCACGCTCCAGATCAAACAGCGCCACGTAGGCGACACCCTGAGCGGTCGGTGACTGGCTGGCCCCGGCTCGTTCCTGGGCGCCCTTGACCAGCTCGCGTGCCCGACCGGCATCGTTTAGTGATGTGCGCAGGACGCGCGCTGCTTGTAGCTCGGCTCCCACCGCCTCGGCGACATCGGTCACCTGGGCGGCATAGCGCAGAAGGATCTCGACCTGTTCGGCGTGCTGGCCGGTCCGCTCTTTCAGCGCCGCGAGGGCGCGCAGGGCGGGCAGCGACCCCGGTGCCAGCTTCAGCGCCTGGTTGAGCGCCGCTTCGGCATCGCGCAGATCATTGAGCTGCAGCGCGCGATCGCTGACATGCAGCCAGCGCTCGGCCTGCGTCTGCGGATCGGCGCCGCGGGCGGCTGTTCCCTGAGCTCGCAGTCGTGCGATGTCGCGGGCCGCGCCCAGCTGCTCAAGAGCCAGCAGCTGATCTTCCAGCTTGATCAGCAGGGCGTCGTCCTGCGGTCGCAGCATGGCCAGCTCGCTGATCGTGCGGACCACGGTCGCCACCTCGGGCACGTCGGATTCTTCATCGTCGGCCGGCTTGGCTGGGGCGGCGGCGCGCAGCTCGACCAACAGATCAAGTCGCTGCTGCAGCAGGGTGGCGCGCTCCTCGGCTTCGCTCTCCGGCGTGTGTGCTAGGCGGTCGACATACAGCGCATCCAGCGCGCTGAGATCGCGCAGCGCTTTGTCACCCCGCAGCAAGCGTTCGGCTCCGCTCCACGCGGCATCGCGATCGGCGATCAGCTGGGCATCGGGCTTGCTGCCCTTGGGACCCGGCAGGTTCGTAAGCGCGCCATACACCTGCGTCAGGGCCGCGATGTAGTGCTCTAGCGCTTCGCTTGCCTGGTTCAGCTTGCGCTCGCAAAGATCGGCCGCGGCCACCAGGCTGCGGGCGGCGCGATCCCCACTCTGTGCGCGCTGAGCCGCCGCCTCGTACGCTTCGACGGCCCGCTGCCACATGCGCTGGGCTTCGAAGATGCGGGCCTGCAGCGCGTACGGCGCATCGTCATGGGCATTGATGGCCAGCGCGGCGGTGATGCTGTTGAGCGCCAGCTGATACTTGTTGGTCTCGCGATAGAGCTCGCCAAGATCGAGCAGGATGCCGTACTGCGCCGACGGTGCAGCGGTGGCGCGACGCTTTTCGAGCAGCGCGGCCAGATCGTTGAAGCGTCGCTGCTGTCGGTACAGCTTCTCCAGCAGTGCAGTCGCTTGTTCGCCGATCTGCGGGTTCTTGCTCACCTCGACATAGCGCCGCTCGGCCTGCGACAGGCGGTTGCGTCGCTCATCAACCTGCGCGGCATCGAGCTGCAGCAGTGCGGCCTGCGTGCTGGCCCCGGCTTCGTTGAGCTGGTTGGTCAGGCTGTCGAGGAAGGCGGTCAGCTTGCCGTTGCCTTCGCTGTCGTTCGGGGCGGCGAGCGCAATGCGATCGAGCACGCCGCGGATGTTGCGCTGCTCGGCCAGCTGATCGGCATCGGGGGTGGTCAGCACCAGCTCAGACAGCGGCGGGCCCGACTTGGCACCTGCTCCGCCTTGCGGCAGGCCGCTGGGGAAGTAGGTCAAGCGATAGGCTTGGCCAGCGGCATCCAGTGCGCGCACGTAGTCCGCTGCGCAGTGCTGCCACAGCGAGGCGAGATAGACCAGGCGCTTCTGCAGCGTGCGCGGGTTGCTGCCGGCCATGCTGCGTTCGGCGCGAGCGATCTCGTCCCAGGCCAACAGGCCCAGCTTCTGTCCCAGTCGCACCAGGCGACCGCGCATATCGGCCTGCGCATCGCTGCCTTCTTCGCACAGCGACAGTGCCTTCAAGCAGGCCTTAAGCGCGCGCTGCGCGTCCCCGCCCTGCTCGTCGAGCCACGCGGCATTTTCGCAGGCGACCTGCTGCTTGCGCAGCTCGCTGGTCGCGCGCTCCATGCGCCGGTTGTCGATGGTGATGGCTTCTTTGATCTGGCCCGCGAGCGGCGCCAGGCGATGGATCTCGCGGATCGTCTCGGCGAAGGCGTTATCGGCGGCGGGGATCTCGCTGCGATCGCGCTCGCCACCCATGGTGAAGGCGTGCATGCGATCCGACAGTGCCCCGGCTGGGTCGCCGTTGACCTCTTCGCGCAGTCGCGCCGCAGCTCCCAAGAGCTGATGCAGCCGCACCGCGATGTCTTCGCTGTCCGCCCCTTCCAGACGGCACAGCTCATCGACCAGGCCGCGATAGAGCAGCAGGAGCTCGCGGACGATGGTCACGCCCTCCATGACTTCAGAGTCATCGGACTTGGCGGCGACACCGTAGGCGCTGACCAGGCGGCGTAGCTCGGTGAGCAGCGCGGAATAGGTGGTGCCTGGCGTGCTAGCGGCGAGCGCGACCTGCGGCGTGTGCGGCATCGTCCGCTGCAGCAGGCGGAAGGCGGCTACCGGCTGCGACAGCTGCTTTTCCAAGATGGCGGTGGCCGCCAGCGCGGAATCGAGCGGTGGCTCAGCCTCGGCGCTGATCGCGGCTTCGACCTGCGCTACGTGTAGATCGCAGAGCTCGCGCCACAGTCCGTATTTGCCCGCGAGGTCGCTCAGCTGCTCCAGCGGCACGACGTGCGGCGCCAGCTCGAAGGCCTGTCGGCGCAGCGCGAATCCGTCCGCGGGTTGGTTCAGCTTCTCTTCGTAGATCTGCGCCAGCTCGATGAGGATCATCGCCGCCGGCACCACATCGCCTTGATCGATGGCGATGCTCAGGCGGCGCTGACCGATCAGCACGACCTCGCTCCAGCGGTCGGCGGCGATGAACATCTGGCCCATCGCTTCCAGCGCCTGCAGAACGATCAGTCGCACATTGGCCGCTTCCGGTGCATCGGCGGGCAGATCGGGCGAGATCTGCAGCACGCGCTCGTACGCCAGGAGGGCGCGATCGTTGTCCTTGCCGCGCGTCTGCCACATCGTGGCGATGTCGAAGGCGCGCTCCATGCGCGCGACCGGATCTTCGGTCAGAAGCAGCTCGCGCTCGGCGTAGCGAGCCGCCTTGTTGTACTCGCCCAGCTCTTCAAACAGCACGCGCAGCCGGCGATGGACGCGCAGATCGACGATCGGCGTGTCGGCCTGGACGCGCTCGATCAGCGCTGCTGCGCCGCGCGGATCTTTGAGGTGCTCGCTGTAGACCTCGGACAGCTCCAGCGCCACGCTCAGTTTGTCGCGCAGCGGCAGTGGCGGATCGTTGGCGGCGAGCTGGCGTTCCAGCACGGCCTTGAGCTCGGCCCAGTCGCCCCGTTTGCGATACAGGCGCTGCAGGCTGCTTAGGGCCTCGGCATCATCAGAAACGCGGGCCAGGACTTCACGGAAGGCACGAACGCTCTTTTCCAAGAGCGCAGCGTCTTCGCTCTCTTGCGTCAGGCGACCGAGCAGTCGCTGCAAATCCGCACCGGCGCGCGGGTTCTGTTTTAGGCACAGCTCCAGCGTCTGGACAGCCAGTTCGATGCGGGCCTGGCGGCCGTAGATGCGGGCCAGCTCGCACAGCACCTCTTCCGACTCGGGGCCGGGCGGGCAGATGCGTACAGCGCGCTCGAGGTGCGAGACCGCGCGCGGCAGGTCTTCGTTGTCCTCAGCGATCTTGGCGATCTGGCGGTGCAGACCCAGCTTCTCGCGCGGCGTCGGCGCGACCTTGAGATAGGCCTCCAGCACATCGACGAGCTCACTCTTATTGCCCAGCAGCTGCAGCGCATCCGAGAGGCGCTTTAAGGCATCGCGATCGTTCGGCAGCTCGTTGAGCAGGGCGCGACAGACCCAGATCGTCATGCCCAGGCTGTCTTGCGCATCGATGCTTTCGCCGCGCTGCAGCATGCGCTGATCGCACAGCGCCATCATGCGGCGCAGCAGCGATAGGCGCTCGGCGCGATCGGTCACCAGGCCGACCTGCTGCCGCAGGAGCTCCAGCTGACCGGGGACATCGCCGCTCTGCTCGCGCAGCTCGATCAGGATCTTGATCGAGGGCAGATCCGTCGACAGACCCAGCAGCTCTTCATAGACCGCGGCCGCGTGCTTGGGCTCGTGCAGCTCGCGATAAAGCTGACCCAGGCGCCGCAAAAGCTCGACGCGCTCGGGGACCTCATCGGCCGAGACGCGCTCAAGCTCGATCTGCAGCTCACGCACCTGCTGATCGATGCGGGCCAGGCGCTGCGCCAGGCGCTTGCGCTCACTCTGCGAGCGCGTGCTGGGCAAGAGCTCATCGATGCGTCGCCAGATGGCAGCGGCTGAGGCCACGTCCTGCAGCTTCTTTTCGTAAAGCTCGGCCAGCTCTTCCAGCTGCTTGGCGTAGCTCGTCAGGTCCAGGCGAGCGGTCTCGAACTGCGCCGCCATGCGCGCTTCCTGCAGCACGGCCAGGCCAATGAAGTCGCGACGCGACTTGTAGAAGTCGTTCAGCTTGCGGAAGGCATCGGCGTGCAGCGGCAGCTCGTGGAAGGCCTGCTTCAGGCAGGCGATGTGGCGCTCTTGGTCGCCGCCGCGCTGATACAGATCGGCGGCCTGCATCAAGAGCTCGGCGCGTTCCTCGGGCAGCGCCGCTTCGCTGGCGTCTTCTTCGCGCAGCGCGGCCAGGCCAAACAGATCGCCGGACTTCTCCAGCGTCTGCTTCAGCGTGTCGCGCGTCTCCTGCCACTCCTCGACGGAGTTCACCGCATCGAGGCCGGTGCGGCAGGCATCGATGATCGCGCCGTAATCAATCGGGATGCTGCTCTCTTCGTAGAGCTTGCGCAGCTTGGGACCGCGACGCGAGACGCGAGCCCCGCTCTTGTACAGCTTGATCAGCTCAACCGCCCGCTGGTCGGCGGGCAGCCGGCTGTACATGGTCTCTAGCAGGCCGGCGGCGGTGACGTTGCGGGCATCGGCATCCAGTGCGCGCTTGAGCATCTGGATGGCCTTGCGCTCGTGCTCACGTAGCTCTGCCGATGCCGCGTCGGCTTCGGTCTTGCCGGCGGCCTTGTCCGCCTCATCGCTCTTGGCGACGTTCTTCGGATCGAGGTAGCGCTTGGCCAGGCTGAGATAGATCTCGCTGGCGTGTCGCCGCGCCTGATCTTTTTCGGCCATCCCGGGCTGGTAATCGGGCGAGACGTAGGCATCGGCCAGCGTCGCGAGCAGCGGCTCGGGCACTTCTTCGCCACTGCCGCCGTCGTTGTGCATGCGCAGGGCGCCGCGCAGCGCTTCCACCGCACCCGCCGGATCGTTGAGGCGCAGCTTTAGCTGCCCCAGCTCCAGCGCCAGCGCGACCCCGGACTGCGTCTCGTTGGCGACGAGGTTGGCGAGATGCAGCTCGATGAGCCGCGCCACCATGTCCATGTCGCCGAGCGACTGATAGATGCCGCGCCCACGGCGCAGCGGCTCTAGGTTGTCGGGGCGCAGCTTGAAGGCGGTCTGGTAGTGAACGAGGGCGTCTTCAAAGCGGCCAAGCTCCTCTTCGCAGAGGATGCCGAGCTGATACTCAAGCTCGGCGCCCATGCGGGCGGCCGGCGGGGTCTCGATCTGCTCTTGCAGCTCGCCCAGGCCGCGCTCTAGGCAGTGCACGGCCGCGACGACATCGGGACGACGGCGAAAGGCCAGCGCCGCGGCCAAGAGCGTCTCGGCCGCCTGCACGCCGCGCTGTCCTTCGGCCTTGCGGACCAGCTCGTCGGGATCGACCTCAGCGGGAGGGGGAGGCGCCGGGCGCGGGGCGGAGCTCGCCGTCGCACCGGTCCCTGCCGCGGGGGCTGCCGTCTTGGCCCCGGGCCCACCGCTTGAACCTTTGCTGGGCGCCGCAGTCGCTTTGCTCGGTCCCGTGGGGGCCGGGCGCTGGTCGCGCGTTCCTGTCGTGTTTTCTTTGGTTCCCATAGACCGCTCGATCGGGGTTGCCTAGACGCGTGGTCTGTTCACCTTATCACGCCTCCTGTCCCCATCCCACTACCGATTTACCGGCGATTTCGCCGAGTTCTGCCGTCTGCGCGCGTCGGCAAATCGCGATCGCTGGCGACTTCCCCGCGCGACTCGATCGTGTCAGCTGCGGGCGAGCGGGCCGCAGGTGGGGAACTGTGGTGTTGCCCCGCGCCGTGCGAAGTTCCGGCTGGGAGCGGAGGTCGTCACTCAGGGTGGTCCGGCGCTTGCTGTGTGCCTAGAGGAACGCAGGAAGGTCGTAGGCCATGGAAGCGCGAGAAGTAGTCGGCAAGTACCGCATCGCCCGCAAGCTCGGCCAGGGTGGCATGGGCAGCGTGTTTGAAGCGGTGGACGAAAAGATCAAGAGCCACGTAGCGCTGAAGATCCTCAACCTTCAGTGCTCACAGAACATTCAGGTGGTGATGCGCTTTCTCAACGAGGCGCAGATCGCCAACAGCATCCGTCACCCCGGCATCGTCAAGGTCTATGACCACGGCTTTCTGCCCAGCGGCGAAGCCTATTTAGCGATGGAGCTTCTGCAGGGCGTGTCGCTGCGCGAGCGCATGCGACAGGGCTGCAGCGAAGCCGACGTCATCCGCTGGGCCCGCCAGACGGCCTCGGCCCTGGCAGCGGCGCATGACCTGGGTGTGGTGCACCGAGA
>DAORCZ010000211.1:0-10253 GCA_035345735.1 Pseudomonadota bacterium
GGGGGGTGGTTGGCGTCGGGGAGTAGCGATGGCAGCGTGGCGGTGATGGCGATGCCTGAAGGGGTTGTGCGGGCGCGGCTGGCGGAGAGCGGGGGGCATGGGGCGGTGACGGCGCTGGCCATGAGTCCGGGGAACGAGGTGGTGGCGGTGGGGTATGCCGATGGGGCGCTTCTGCGCATGGATGCGGCCAGCGGGCGGCCCCTGGGTGCGGCCTGGGCTACGGCGCAGCAGGCGGTGACCGCTTTGGCCTATAGCGCGGACGGTGGCGTGCTGTGGAGTGGTGGCTTGGATGGATCGCTGCTGACGTTTGACGCGGCCTCGGGTCGGCAGCTGTGCAGCGCAGAAGCGGGAAGTGGAGCGGCGCATGCTGACAGCATCAACAGCCTGGTGTTGCGGCCGGGGGGAGATGTGCTGGCATCGGGCGGGCGCGATGGGCGGATTCGGCTGTGGACTCCGGCGGGGGGCGGCTGTCTGCGGGCTCTGGGCGAGCCGCTCGTGCAGCATCGCGGGGGCGTCAGCAGCCTGAGCTTTTCGCGCGATGGCGGGCTGCTGGCGTCGGGGGGAGACGATCGCTCGGTGGTGATCTGGGATGTCGAGCGGCGGCAGATCTTGGGGCGTCCCTTGCAGTCGCATCGGCGGGCGGTGACGGCGCTGGCCTTTGCCGCGGGGCGGGTGCTGCTGACCGGGGATAGCGAGACGGTGTGGCGCTGGTCACTCGACGAGTCGGAATGGACAGCGCGGGCCTGCGAGCGGGCGGGGCGCAACCTGTCGCTCGCGGAGTGGCGGCAGGCGTTCGGCGATCGTGCCTATTGCCGCATCTGCGCGGATGCTCCGGCGGGGGGGCTTGCGCCAGCGGAAGCACCCCTGTGCCCACCGTAGCGGAGTCGGGCAGGGGAGGCACGCATCACGACGGCGGCGCTAGCGGGGCGGCAGGCTCTTCTGCAGCGCGGCGATGCGATCGGTGGCGTCGCGGAAGCGGCCGTCGCGGCGGATGGCTGCGCTGTAGAAGTGGATGGCCTCGCGCGCATCGCTGAGGAGTTCGTAGGACCGTCCGAGCTGATAGTTCAGCTCTGCGAGATCGCCTTCGCCGACGCCCGGCATATGGATGCCGAGCTTGAAGGCTTCGACGGCGTCGCGGACACGGTTCTGATCGCGGTGGCACAGGCCAATCATCAGCGTGGCGCGGGCGGCTCGGCGTTCGTCGCCCAGGCACTTTTCAAACTCGGTGATCGCTTGCTCGTACTGGCCGCGGTTGCGCAGCGCCACGCCGGAGCGGAAAGCACCTGAGGACTCGTTGGTGATGACGTCCTTCGGCACGCCATCGCTTGCGCCAGCGTACTCGGGCGGTGGCGTCAGCGAGATCGCCTTCATAATGCGGCTGGGGCGCGGCGGCGGCGGCGGCAGGCTGCGCTGCGAGGCGCGCATGCTGCCCGCGGAGGGGGTGGAGCCGGTCGCAAACTCGGGCGGCAGCGTGCGACGCACATCCGCCCCCGGAGGACCCGACGCGGCCGAGCTAACCGGTGGCGGAATCGTGCGCCGCAGCTCACCCGTGGGCGGACCCGACGAGCCTGGCGTGCTGATCGGCGGCGGGATCGTGCGCCGCAGCCCACCAACCGACTGGCCTGACACGGCGGGGCTGCTAATCGGCGGCGGAATGGTCCGCCGTAGCTCAACCACTGGCTTGCTGATCGGGGTCGAGATCTGCGAGCTGGGGGGCGATAGCTGCGAAGCCAGGTCGATCGGCATGCTGGCCTGCGACGGCGCCGGCAGGATGACCTCCTCGCGGACATCGTCCATGTCGACGTCGATGACCACTTCGTCGGAGGCGCTGACCTGGGCCTCTAGCTCCTGCAGGCGAAGCTGGCGGGCCTGCACCGACTTGCTGTGTGGGTGGCGGGCCAAGAGCTTGTCGAGTCGCTTGCGGCACTCTTCCAGGCTGCGCTGCTGCAGGAGGAAATCGACCTCGGCCAGCTCGTCTTTGAGCGTGCCGCTGGTCAGCGCGACCTGTTCGGCAACCGCTCCGATGGCGAGCGGATTCGGACGGGTCGGCTGCGCGCCCATCTCGATCGGCACGGCACTGTCGGGCAGCGATGGCTCGTTCTTGACGCGAGCGCTGACCTTGCGGTTCTCGCCGCTGCGGCTGGGATCAACCTGCGCGTCGGGCTTGGACTTGTCGACGTACTGCTTGAAGTCGGCGACCGGGACTTCCGAGGTCGATGCGGCATCATTCGCCGCCCAACCATCGTCTGCGCCGGGCTTCGAGCGCTGGCTCTCGACGATCTCGCGATAGTCGGCTATCGGCACTTCCGAGGTATCGCGGTCGGCGGCCGTAAAGCCGCGTCGCGCCGCGTCTTCATCGCCATCGGTCAGGGAGATCTCGGGCTCGTCGGGCTCATCAAATGACGCGAGATCGATGCGGTGGGTGCCGGTGATCACCTTGAGGCGACGCTGAGCCGACTGATCGCGATCATCCAACCGCAGGATCTCGCGCAGGTAGCGGACCTCTTCCTGGACATCGCTGCACTGGCCCAGCAGGACGCGTAGCTCGGCGATGGCGCTCTTGTACTCGCGCACCGACTCGTACAGCTTGATCAGCCGCTCGCGCACGGGCTTGAGCTCGGCGTTTTGATTCAGTGCGCCTTGCAAGTGATCGAGCGCGCGCTTGGTCAGGCCGAAGCGCAGAAACGACTCGGTCTCGGCGATGATGTTCGCCGCTTCGTCTTCCACTTGATCGGCCCCCTGGCCCACAAGAGCCATGGCAGTTCCAGCGGCTGGCGTGAACTGGGTAGAGATGGCTGTCCCCGAGGCTGGCGTTACCAGGCGGCTGGACATCATCGACGCGGTCAGGGGCGTCCCGCCCGATGGAGACGCGCCACCGCTGATCGCAGGCGAGCTCAGGATCATGGCGCGCAGCGAGCCGGTCATCGACTCGGTGTGCTTGAGTCCGGCGGCCTGGGTGAGGCCGTTTCGGGCCTCGGCATCGTCGGGCGCCAGCTGCAGGATGCGCTGGTAGACCGCGAAGGTCGAAGCGCCGCGCTGGGTGTAGATGTGCGCCAGTTCCTTCAATACAGCGACGGCTTTGTCGGGCTTGCCAAGGAGCACAAAGGCCTGGGACAGCAGGTCGAGGATCTCGGCGTCTTTGCCGTTGAGGTTGAAGCCGGCCTGCAGTCGGGTCAGCGCTCGCTGCGCGTCCCCCTGCTCGATGTGACAGCGCGAGAGCTCTTTGATGATCTCGGTGTTGTCGGGCGCGACAAACAGCAGGCGCTCGGCCACCTTGACGAATTCGTCCAGCCGTCCGGCGCGGCGCAGCTGCATGGCGGCCGCCGAGAACTCGCGCGCCGCATCGGTGTACATGTTCTGACGCGAGTAGAGCTCTGCCAGGCGGATCCGTCGCGAGATGCTCTCCGGCGAGAGATCGACGACGGCCTGCTCGGCGAGGAGGGCTTCGCGCGGTCGCCCGGCTCGCATTAGCAGGTCGGCGCCTTGTTCGTACTGCTGAATCGCCTGGGCGGTGCGCCCACCTTCGCGCAAGAGCTCGGCCAAGGCGACAAAGGCATCGGGATTCTGCGGCGAGATGGCCTGGATCTGGCGATAGACCGCCGCCGCTTTGTCGGCGTCGCCCGCCTTTCGGTATAGCCCCGCGACTTTCTTATAGTTTTCGGTGGCCTCGGCTTTCTGGCCCTGCTTGACGTAGAGATCGCCAATGCGGATCCAGATGCGGATGTCGCTGTCGTCTTCCGCAACCGCCTTCAAGTACTCCCGAATCGCCTTATCGAACTGGCCCTTTTCGACCAGTTTCTGCGCTTGGGCAATGTACTTTTCTTTGTTACCTAGGTTCGGCACGCGGCACTAACCGAGCGAGAGACTACAGGCCTCCCAAAGCGTTGAGTCTAGATGACTTTCCCGTCAGGGGTCAAGGCCGCGTCATCGCCGCTGCCCACACCGACATCGGCGCATGTCAGCGTCGAAAGTTTTGCATCAACCGGGCTGCGCTGGCGGGCGTTCCCGGCGGATTGCTGTGGCGGGCTGCGCAAAGGCTGCCCCAGACCGGCGGGCCGCAGTACACTCGTAATCTGGTCTACCTAGAAGGTTGTGCTGCTGGCTAGACGACGGAACCGATGAGCGAGCGGACGCGGCACTCTCTGTTGGTCCAGCGCTTCGAGCTGATTTCCCTGGTGGGGGAAGGCGGCATGGGCAGCGTCTATCGCGGCCTGGACTGGGATACGGGGCAGTCGGTGGCGATCAAGCTGTTGCGGTCCGATCTGCGCCAGCCGAGCGACATCGACCGCTTTCTGCGGGAAGCCAAGCTGCTTTCGACCCTGCGGCACCCCGGCATCGTCGCGTATGTCGACCATGGCTTTAGCGGCGACGGTCAGCCCTTCCTGGCGATGGAGTGGCTAGATGGCGAAGATCTGCAGTCGCGACTACGGCGCGGCTGCTTGACCGTGCCCGAGACGCTGACGCTGCTCACCAAGACCGCCGAGGCCCTGGCGTTTGCGCACGCGGCTGGGGTGATCCACCGCGATCTCAAGCCCTCGAACTTGTTTCTGCGCGCTGGGCGGATCGAAAATCTCGCGATTCTCGACTTTGGTATTGCTCGTCACACCGCGGTCTCACGCGCGATGACGCGCACCGGGGCGGTGCTGGGTACGCCGGACTATATGGCGCCCGAGCAGGCTCGCGGTGAGCGCGAGGTCGGTCCGGCTGCGGATCTCTTTTCTCTCGGCTGTGTGCTCTACGAGTGCCTATGTGGTCAGCCGCCGTTTGCGGCCGAGCACATTGCCGCGACCCTGGCCAAGATCTTGTTTGCTGAACCTCCGGCGCTGCGGCTGCGCGTGCCGGGTCTTCCGGCTGGGATCGATGCGCTCATCCAGTCGCTGCTCGCCAAGGATCCACGGCAGCGACCGGACAACCTGCTGACCACGCTGCACGACAGCGAGCTCCGCTTGACGCTGGAGTATGCGCTGACCCTGCGCGAAGACGTGACGATCCCGGAGCGCTTGGCAGATGCCGAGCAGCGCCTGCTTTCGGTCGTGGTTGTGACTCCGCGTGGCAGCGCACGGCCCGATGCCACGCTAGCCGCCGATGTCGTGCTGGGACAGCAGCACGAGCTGGAGCATTTGCGTCAGAGCTTGCAGGGCATGGACGCGCGGCTGGAAGAGCTGGCTGACGGCTCGCTGGTGGTGACCATCCTGCCGATCTCGGGCGATGCGACAGAGCAAGTGACGCGCGCCGTGCAGTGCGCTCAGATCTTGCGCGAGCGCTTTGCTGAGGCGGATGTGGTCATGGCGACCGGGCGCGGCATCAGCGGGGTCGCTCTACCAATCGGCGAGGCCATCGATCGCGCGGGACGACTCCTGCGGCAAGAGCTGGCAGCGGGGCGACACTCCGCCTCGGGCGAGATCCTCCTCGATGAGGTAAGCGCGAGCCTGCTGCGGGGGCGCTTCGCGCTAGAGGCGCGCGGAGCGTTGTTTGCTCTGCGTGGCGAAAACGTGGCGGCGGATCCGAGCCGGCCGCTGCTCGGTCGCCCCACACCCTGCGTCGGACGCGAAGGCGAGCTGGGCCTGCTCGAAGGCACGCTGAGCTCGTGCATTGATGAGAGCAGCCCACGCGCGATCTTGGTCACCGCTGCGCCTGGCCTGGGCAAGTCCCGCCTGCGTCACGAATTTTTGCGCCGCGTAAGGCAGCGTCATCCCGATGCCGAGGTCTGGCTTGGCCAGTGCGATCCGCTGAGTAGCGGTACGTCGTATGGTCCGCTCAGCCGCATCCTGCGCGCCATCTGTCACATTCAAGAGGGCGCTCCGCTGGAAGAGAAGCGCGCCCGCCTGCGCGAGCGCTTGTCGCAGCACATCGACAAGGCAGCAGCGGCCCATGTCTGCGAGCTCTTGGGCGAGCTCTGTGGCGTGCCGTTTGCCGCCGAGCACAACCTGAAGCTGCGCGCCGCGCGGCAAGATCCACGCCTGATGGCCGATCTGGTGCTGCAGGCCCTGCTCGGTCTCCTGCGCGGCGAGTGCAGTCGGGCTCCGCTGGTGCTGGTGCTGGAAGATCTGCAGTGGTGCGACAGCTTGACGGTCAAAGTGCTGGGCGCCGCGCTGACCCAGCTCTCGGATGCGCCACTGTGCGTGCTGGCCCTGGCTCGTCCCGAACTGCACGCAACCTTTCCTCAGCTATGGCGGGGTGTGGTGCAGGTGATTCCACTGCGGCCGCTGTCGCGCAAGGCAGCGGAGCGCTTGGTGCAGCAGTTCTTGGGGCAGGCGACCAGCCCAACCCTGCAAGCGCGCATTGTCGAGCAAGCCGACGGCAATCCGCTGTGGCTGGAGGAGCTGATTCGCAGCGCGGCCAGCGGGGCGGCGGGTGAGGCGCCGCTGGGCGTTCTGGCCATGCTGCAGGCGCGCATCGGCCAGCTTCCAGCGCATCTGCGACAACTTCTGCGTGCGGCCAGCGTCTTTGGCGAGTCGGCTTGCTTGGGCGGTGTCGCAGCGCTGCTACAGCGTCGCGAAGACAGCGAGCTCGCAGCCCAGGTCAAGGCCCTGGAGGAGCGCGAGATTCTGCTCACCTCGGCCAGCAGTCGCTACGCCGGGCAGACCGAGCTGCGCTTTCGCCACTCGCTCATGCGCGATGCGGCCTACAGCCTGCTCATGGAGGACGATCGCGCGCTGGGCCACCGCCTGGCCTGCCTGTTCTTGGAGGATCAGGGCGAGACCGAAGCCGCACTCTTGGCGGAGCATGCTCGGCTGGGCAACGACCTGCCGCGCGCCGCACTGCACTACTCGGCCGCCGCTGAGGGTGCGCTCGCTGGCAACGATGTGATCTCGGCCCTCAAACACGCCCAAGCGGGCCTGTCGTGTGCACCAACTGGCGAGGTGCTGGGTCTGCTGCGGACGATCGAGGCGATGGCCAGCCTGTGGGGCAGCGAGCTGCAGACCGCCCGTCGGGCTGGGTTGGAAGCGCTGTCGCTGTTGCCGGTCGGGAGTCGGCGCTGGTTTCAGGCCATGCTGGCGATGTGGATGACCACCACGTATCTGGGGGAGGCCGAGCTATTTCGATCCCTGCGTGAGCAAGTCCGCTCTGTCGTGCCGGCGCCCGACGCCGTCCGCGCCTACATCGAGTCGGTGTCGTTTCTGATCGTCATGAGCAGCCTGGTCGGCGATGGGGAGGAGAGCCGCTTCTTTCTCGCGAACTTGGAGCGCGAGACGGCGCCCTACATCGACGAGGATCTCGCGGTGCGTGGCTGGGTGCGCTACGCCCAGGGCGTGTACTGCCACTGGATCGAAGGCAACCTGTGGCGCAAGGCGCTGCTCTCGCAAGAGAGTCTGCTTGCCGCCGAGGGCATTGGCGACCGGCGTCTACGCTGTCTGGCCCTGACTTCGCGCGGACTGGCCGAGCAGGGGCTGGGGCTGTTTGCGCGCGGCGAGACGACGTTTCGCGAAGCCCTGCGCATCGTCAATGAGCTGCAGGGTGAGAAATATCTCGTCGGCTCCACGGCGGCGTTTTTTGCCTCTGGCCTGATCGATCGCGGTGATGAGGCGGCGCTGAGCGAAGCCCTGTCGCTGTCGCAGCTCGCCATCGCATCGGTCACCGAAAAGTCGGCTTCAGCAGGCCTGGCGCACACCAACCTGGCGCGCATCCACAGCCGCAGCGGTCACCTCGATCTCGCCGAACAGCACGCGCAGCAGGGCGAGCGCGTCTTGCGCGTCGAGCCGGCCGTCTATCCCCTGGCCTGTGCAGCGCTGGCTCGTGTGCAGCTTCAGCGCGGGGATGTGGCAGCGGCCGAGCAGACCGTAGCCAGAGGAATGCAGTCGCTGGCGCAGACCGTCGGCTGTGGCACGGACCTGGATCTCTTGTGCTGCGCCACCGAGCTGGCCGATGCAAAGGGCGATCGCGAGCCCCTCATCATGGCGCTGCGCCGCTGCATCGGCAGGCTGTCCGAGCTGGTGCAGAACATCGGCGATCGGGCGACACGCTACACCTATCTGCACGGCATCCCGCAGCACGCGGCGGTGCTGCGCAAGCTGATCGCGGTGCTGGGTCGCGATGCAGCGCAGGCTCTGTTGCCCGAGCCCGCGGCCTGGGTCACAAGCGCCGCTGAGGCTGCGCTACTGCCACCGATTGTCCGTAGCAGCGACTGAGGGGCGAGTGTCTGAGCGGCGAGCTACTGGATCGACCAGTCGCGCTCAATGGTGGTCAGCGGCGCATCGCTGGCCGGGAACTTCACCTGCTGGATGAGCGTCTGCACGCAGCCGCGCACCCCCGCCGGGTCGCCCTTGTCCAGGGTGACCTTGACGTTGACGTCGATAACCTGGGCACGGTTATTGATGGTGACTTTGGCCGTGACATCGACCTTGTTCGCTCCCTTGTCGAGCGCTTGCTTGACGGCGCACTGCATGACGCCTTGGCCCTGCGCCTCCAGCAGCTTGGCCATCTGCACGGCAGCCACGCTGGTCTTTTTGTTTTTGCCCTTGCCCTTGGCGATCGCCGCGGTTGGCCCGCAAGGACCCCCCAAATGCGGCACAACTAGCGACAGCGCGCAGGCTGCCGTCAGCGAGAGCAGCCGGATCGCCAGCCGCCGTGCGCCGATTCGGTTCGACGAAGACGCTGCACGACCCGAGGGCACCTGTGAAAGAAGCGACATCCCACCCTCCCAGTTCTGGGATTTCATGGCCTGGTCATCCCTGACCGACGACTCACCCTTGCGGGGGCTGCCCATCCATGGCAGCGCGCAGCGGCCAGCTAACCCTTCGATTCTGAGGCATAGCCGATCCGCTTGTACAGCTCAGACGCGCGCCCTGCGGTCTCCTTCAATGGCTGCGTGCTCGCCCTGCGAGCCCGGTCGGTGGCTGGCTTGCCCGACCGCGTCGTCGTTCGCGGAGACGCTCGATGTCGTCGGGGAGGCGGTCAGATCTCACCACGGGCCAGTGCGGCAAGCGGTGTGCGCGCAAGCGCTGCGTCCGTGGCGGTCTGTGGTTGGTTGTGGGCCAAGCTCGAAACGTAGCGGCGGTTGAGCAGCGCCAGCAAGAGGTCGATGCGCTCGGCATCGAGGATGTCTGCCCCACCCGGCGGCGCTGGGGCGGTCGCTGTCGGCTGACCGTCGGCAGGCACCCCGGCGACCGGTGCATCCGCAAAGTTCAGCGGGCAGCAGACCACGGCCCGTCCATCGCGCGCCGAGAAGCGCAGCGCCGCGGCTGGCACCAGCTCGGCGGCGTACATGAGCGGCAAGCCCTGGCTGCGACAGACCAGCGGTCGCACCGGATAGATCGCGCAGCGTCCGCCTTCATCGAGAAACACACAGCGACTGGTCTCGCCCTGCGGCTCGGCAGGCGCCTCGCGAGTAGGTGGCTCGTCGCGGTTGGCCCGCTGCCGGATCGCCTGCCGCATCGGGTCGGGCAGCGCCCCAAGATAGTCGCGGATGTTCGACGCTTCGATCGCCGAGACGGACAGGCCGTCCTGACAGCAGCCGCTGCAGCCGGCTTGGCATTGCATCGCCGCGGAGTGGCGCGAAAGCACGGCCGCAAAGAATGCATCGATGCGGGCGGCGAGCCCGCGATACTCCGCAGTGATGGTCGCTGGGTTTGGGGCAGGGGAGGCGGCTTCGGACGGCGCTTCTGAGCGGGCCATGGCGCTCGGCAGCATAGGCAGAGATCGGCTCCCCCAGCACAGCGAAATGCGGTAGCGTGCCGGTATGCAGCACTCTCCAGGTTTTTTGCGAATTAGCGAGGACGCGCGGAGCCGCGTCACCGAGCTAGCAGCCGACGATCTTTTGCGCCTGATGCGGGACGCCGGTCGCGGCAGCCCGGCCACCTCCTTGCACCTTCTCGATGTGCGCGAAGATCACGAGTGGCAAGCCGGTCACATCCCCGGCGCGCAGCACCTGGGTCGCGGCATCCTGGAGCGCGATATCGAGCGCTTGCTGCCCAATCTTGATACCGACATCGTGCTCTATTGCGGCGGGGGCTATCGCTCGGCTTTGGCCGCCGACTCGCTTGCCCGCATGGGGTATCGGCGGGTTCGTTCGCTGGCTGGCGGGTATCGCGGCTGGACGGCGGCGGGGCATGCCATCGCGACGGAGCCGCGCCATATCAAGGCCCTGCCGCTCTTGCCTCAGCACATTGTCGTCGCCATCGATCTGGGGCCAGGCAAGGCCGGCCCGGGCGAGCGCGCACCGCAGGTCGACCCCGGACGCCAGGCGCTGCTCAGCGCTCTCGATCTGGCGCAGGCCGTCGGGGCACGAGTCACGGTGGTTCATGCCATCGAGC
>DAORCZ010000212.1:0-10244 GCA_035345735.1 Pseudomonadota bacterium
GCGCCTGCCGAGCGCGACCCAGCTGACGGTTCAAGCCTGGGTGCGGGCGACTGATCTCTTGGGCTCGGCGGTCGCGCTCTACCCCTACCCGGCGGCCGCCGCCTTCTTCAGCCTACAGACCGATGGCAGCGGCAACCTGGCCGGCCTGCTGTGGAGTGGCGATGGCTACAGTTATTCGCTCTCCGCGCCAGGCACCGCCGCCACCCTGCACGATGGTCGCTGGCACCTCCTGGCGATGACCGCGGATGGCAGCAATCTGCGGCTGTTCCTCGATGGAGCACAGGTCGCCAGCCGCGCCCTGCCCTACACCACCATCCAGCCAGTACGCAACGGCACTCTGCAGCTCGTCAACACCTCGCGTGGCGACGTCGATATCGACGAGGTCAAGGTCTACGCCTACGCCCGCACCGCCACCGAGATCAGCAGCGATGCCCTTACCTTCTGTCGCGCGCCGACCGGCTGCAGCAGCTGCACCACCGCTCCGGCCCACGCGGTACCGCAGTGTGAAGGCAGCCGCTGCAGCTTCCGCTGCCTGCCCGGCTGGGCCGACTGCGACGGCAGCGCGACCAACGGCTGCGAGGTTGATCTAAGCAGCAGCTCGACCAGCTGTGGCGCCTGCGGCAACGTCTGCCCCGGGGGCACCGCCGCCCGCTGTCAGGGGGGCTTCTGCAGCGAGTGCAGCTGCGCCGCGGGCACCGCCAACTGCAACCGCGACTGCAGCGACGCCTGCGAGACCCGGATCGACAACGACCTGAAAAACTGCGGCGCCTGCGGTCGTACCTGCAGCCTGCCGCACGCCACCGCCGCCTGCACCGCCGGGGCCTGCGCCGTCGGACGCTGCGAGCCAGGCTGGGGCGACTGCGATGGCAAGCCAGACAACGGCTGCGAGACCGACCTTTCCCGCAGCGCGAACCACTGCGGCGCCTGCGGCCGAGGCTGCGGCAGCGGGGGCCTGTGCGCGGCCGGGACCTGCGAAGCCGCGATGTGCAGCCCCAGCATCCGCGACTGCGACGGCAGCCCAGCCAACGGCTGCGAGGCCGACGTCGACTCCGACCCGCGCAACTGCGGCGCCTGCGGGCGCGCCTGCCGCACCGCTCCCAACGAGCAGACCACCTGTCAGGCCGGCGGCCTATGCAGCCTGACCTGCCTGCCCGGCTGGGGCGACTGCGACGGCAACCTGACCAACGGCTGCGAGACCGATCTCTTGTCTGACCCCGCTCACTGCGGTAGCTGCACCAACGTCTGTCGCGTCGCTAACGCCACCGCGGCCTGCAGTCCCACGTCCGGCTGCGGCGTCGGTCGCTGCAACGCTGGCTGGCGCAAGTGCGGCGCAGCCTGTGTCGGCCTCTACGATCCCAAGGCCTGCGGCACGGGCTGCCGTCCCTGCCCGACGGTGCCCAACGCCTATGCGACCTGCAACAGCAACTACTGCGGCTTCACCTGCAATGCCGGCTACCACGACTGCGATGGCAAGCCCGAAAACGGCTGCGAGTCGCTGAGCGAGCCTGTCGCCTGGTGGCGCATGGACGAAGGCTACGAGCGCACGATCAGCGACTCGTCCCGGGCCGGCGTCGTCGCCAGCCTGCGCGGCTTCGATGACCGCTGGAGCACCGCTCGCTCACCCGGCTCGACCGATGGCATGTCCGTCGAGTGCAACTGGAGTGGCGGCAGCGATGGCGGACGCTGCATGGAGGCGCTCTTGCGCTGGCAGTGGGACTGGCCGTTTACCCTGCAGGCCTGGATTCGCAGCAAAGCGGTCACCAGCACCGTCGAAGCCGTCAACATCGGCAGCCACGTCAGCCTGTCCATCCTGCCCGACGGCCGCGTCGCCAGCGTGACCCAGAAGACGATCACCGGCACCACCAATGTCCTCGATGGCGCCTGGCACCGCATTGCCATCACCGGCGATGGCAAAACCACCCGCGTCTACGTCGACGGCTTCCTCGAAGGCACGGGCGCCTACACCTCGACCCGGCCTGGCTTCGATCCCGCCACCGTCTACATCGGCAAGGGTCTGCGCGGCGAAATCGACGAGGTCAAGATCTACAACTACCCCCGCACCGTCGCTGAGATCGGCAACGACGCCCTCACCTTCTGCCGCGCGCCCTAGGTTGGCAAAGGGCGCTCAGTCGCTATCGCGGCTGGGATCACCGGCGGCCGAAGCCGGCTCGCGGGCGGGCAGCGTCGGCACTTCGGAGAAGACCCAGGCCTTGGCGAGGTCGGGTCGGGCCCGTCGGCTGGGGCTGGGGATGACCACCTCGCGCCGACCGCTGCACTCGCGGGCGATGGTGTCGGTGTCGATGCCCCAGCCGGCGTCAAAGGCGCGCTTGCGCAGCTTGCGATAGGCCACGGCCAGCGCGTCGCTCTTGACGTGTAGCTCGGCCCCTAGTTCGTACGGCAGGCGCGGGGGCTGCTGCGCTTCGACGATCGGTGCATCCTCTTCAAAGATCTGCAGCATGCGGCGCGTCGCATCGCCATCGGCCCAGCCGGCGCGAAAGAAGTTCCGTAGCTGCAGCCACAGCGTGCGCGTCGTGCCGTCATCGACTGGCACGTTGGCGTCGTAGACGATGGTGCGCCAGCCATTTCCCAGCTGCAGATCCAGTCGCGTGATGTGCGGCATGTAGACCGCGACGCTGGCCCGCACCTCGTTCCTTCGCTTCTTCTGGATCAGCCCCCACAGCCCGCGCGGACGGGGAGCCGTCAGCACCACCGATCCCGCCGCTGACCAGTCGCCGTGCTGGACCTCGTACTCCGGGATCTGTGGCTGCTCGCGATTGCCAAACGAGGCCTGATGGACAAACGGCGTGTGCGAGATATCCAGCCCGTTCTCGACGACGCGCGAGTAGTGCGCATTCCACATGAACTCGCCCCACAGCGGCCGGAAACTGGAGTCATCAAACTCGGGCAGCGCGGGAATTGGCGGGCGTTCGTTCTCCGGCAGGTCGCCCAGAAAGACCCAGACGAAGCCGTAGCGCTCGACGGTGGGATAGGAATCGACGCGGGCGCGCTTGGGCACTGGCAGATCGGGGGGCGAAGCCGGGATCTCGGCGCAGCTGCCATCGGGACGGAAGGCCCAGCCGTGATAGGGACAGCGCAGGCAGTCGCGATCGTCGCTTGCCCCCGCCGGTCCAGAAGCCGCCAAGGTATCAACGCTGCCATCGGCCAGCGAGCCGCCGCGGTGGATGCACACATTCGACAGCGCGACGACGCGTCCCGACCGCGCGCGGTAGAGCGCCAGATCCTGTCCCAAGACGCGCACTTTGCTGGGGTTCGGACCGATCGCGGTCGACAACTCGATGGCGTACCAGAAGTTCTTCAGCATGACGGAGACCTCATCCGCATGGAGTCCAGCATACGAGGGCGGGAGCCGCGGCACAGCCTCTTTGCTGTGCTGCTGGGCGCCAATAAGAGACGTTAGATGCCAGAGGCTGCGCAGCATCGTCGGGGCGCGCGAAAGGAGGGCCGGCGCGCCGGGCTCAAAAGCCCTTTACCCCACCCGACGCTCTGTTATAAGTGCCGCACGATGCCTCGCCGATCCGCCTCTGCGCCTGATGCTCGCGCCGTTCTCGATGAGCTGTTCGCCCATCCGCCCGTCAGCCGGGCCGAGCTACAGCAGCGCCTGGATCGCACCAGCACCCAGGATGTGCGCCGGCTGCTCATCGATCGCATCGTGCGCGGTCGCCTGCGCGAGGCCGACAGCGATCTGATGGTCAGTCTGTTTCATCTCGTCGGGGTGGGGCGCGACTGCGAGGTCCTGGTCGATGCCGTCGCTGACGCGCGTCGTGAGCGCCACGTGCGAGCCTGCGCTCTGGCGGTGCTCTTGGCCGCCGATCCGACGTACAGCGAGCGCCTGCGCAAGGTCGTGCCGGCCGACGATCTGCTATCGCTGGTCGCCGAGCCGCTGGCCCAGTTCATCTTCCAATCCGAGGCCAATCCCGACGATGGTGAAGCGCTGGTGGCGGCGCTGGAGTCGGTGCCCGCCGAGATGCTGCTGCCGCTGTTCACCCAGCTCGAACATCGCCGACGTTACGGCGGCGTGCCGGCCGCTGTGGCCTATGAGCAGGTGCTGCGACGCCCTGATCTTTCGGCCCTGCATCCCGAGATCCTCAACGCCTTGACCGAGGAGGGCGGCCGCGACGCGGTGGGGATCTTGGAAGGTCTGCGCCGCGATGCCAGCGAGCCGGCCCAGCATCGCCTGCTGCAGGGCATGCTGATGCGCCTGCACACGCGGACCATGGAAGGCCGCACGCGCCTGCCCGGCTCGACGATTGCGCACATCAGCAGCTGCGATGGGCAGAGCACGTTCTTTCTGCTCGCCGATCGCAGCAACCTCGATGGCACGCATACGCTGGCCCTGCTCTGCATCTCGGCGCAGCACGGCATCCGCGATGGCCACATCTCGACGCGTCAGCCAGGGACCCAGGCCGATTACCTGCTGTCGCGCTTCACCGCCGAGGCCGGCGTCGAGTTCGTGCGCGTCAAGCTCGACCAAGCCAATGCCATCGTGCAGAAGACCCTGCGCGAACATCCCAGCGCCCCCGAGAGCGTCCAGGCCGTCCTGCGCTTTTTCGGACGCAGCGAGCCGGGGCCGCTGCCGAGAATCGCCAAAGCGACGCGCGCCACCCTGGCCCAGCTGCGCACGCAGCTTCAGAAGCGACCGTACGATCAGACCTGGCTGATCGATGGCGCCGATCTGGCCAGCCTGCCCGTGCCACCGCCGCCGCGCCGTCAGCCGACCGTCGCCTGGTACAGCGATTCCTGCGCCGCGCTCGCCGGGCGATCGGGCCTGGGGGATCGCTTGGTGGCGATGGCGACGCACATGGCGTTCTGGCATCAGCTGCGCGGCGAAGCGGGAGCCGCTGGGCTGTGTCTGGCAGCAGCCGAATCGACGCGCGAATCGCTGGGCGAAAGCACGCTCCTGCGGGTGCTGCTGGAGCGCTCGGTAGGCATGGCGCGCGATGGACACGCAAGTCCGGCCAGCCCGACGCCCCCGACCCCCGTGCCGCTCGGCGATCCGCTGCGTCGCCAGTACATCAAGTCGAAGTTCTTCGTCGAGGTCGAGGCGCCGCTGGGCCGTGATCTGGCGTTGCTCGATCTGACCGAGGCGGCGCTCCTGGCTCTTGAAGCGGCGATGGGTCTCCTGCCCAGCGATACCCGCCCGCGCGAGGACGATCTGCAGCAGGCGGCCTACGCCCTCGCCGTGCTGTTCCGCGACTACATCCTGCACAAGGAGCCGCGCGAAGCCGCCGTGCTCAGCGAGCGCATGACGGCAGCACTCGCCGTCACCTGCCGCCCGCACCAGGCGCCAGCCGAGCTCTTGGGACGCACCGTGCTGTCAGCACTCGTCGCCTTCGTCGATGAGATCTGCGGCAGTTGCAAAGTCGGCTGCCTGCACCGCCCGCGAGCCAAGGTCGCCGCGCCCTTCTTTTCGACCGTCCACCCGGCCGGCGATCACCTGCTGCCCGCCGTCACCCTGACCCGTGAGCGCAGCCCCAGCCGCCGTCGCGCCACCGGCACCGACCAAGCCTCCCCCGACTTGCGCCGCGAGCGCTAGCCGCACCAGGCAAAGGCGCTGAACGCCGCACCTACTTTTTGGGCAGGCTATCGAGCTCGCTCCAGCGGGCGTACAGGCGGTCGACTTCGGCGCGGGCTCGCTCTAGCTCGGCGAGCAGGGCGGGCACGGCGGCGGCGCGTTCACGATACAGAGCGGGATCGTTCACCTGCTCTTGCAGCGTCTGCACCGCCTCTTCGGCGGTGAGGATCTTCTCTTCGATGCCGGCGAGCTCGATGCTCTCGGCATAGGTCAGCTTGCGCGGGCCCTTGGCAGCGCTCTTATTTGCCGCCGGCGCAGTGACCGGCGCGGCCTTGGGTCGTTCGACTTCTTCTTCCGCCGACTTCTGCGCTGCCAGGCGATCTTGATAGTCGCTGTAGTTGCCTTCGTAAAACGTGACCTGACCGTCGCCAGAAAACGCCAGGATGCCGGTCGCGACGTGATCCAAGAACCAGCGATCGTGCGAAACGACAAGCAGGCAGCCCGGGAACTCGCACAGCGCCTCTTCCAGCACACCCAGCGTGAGCAGATCCAGATCGTTGGTCGGCTCATCGAGCACCAGCAGGTTGCCGCCCTGCCGCAAGAGCTTGGCCAGCTGCACGCGATTGCGCTCGCCGCCGGACAGCGTGCCGACCTTGGCATCGACGAAACGATCGTCGAACAGCAGCATGCGCAGGAAAGACCGCACATGCACTGGGCCGTCTTCCAGGAACACGCTGTCGCTGTCGCCCGAGACCTCTTGCAGCACGCTGCGGCTGTCATCCAGGTCAGCGCGCCCTTGATCTAGAAAAGCGATGCGCGTGTTCAGACCGCGGATCACCTCGCCCGCATCCGGCGCCACCTGGCCCAAGATCGTGCGCACGAGCGTCGTCTTGCCCGCCCCGTTGCCGCCGATGATGCCGATGCGATCGCCGGGCTTGAGGATCAGATTGAGGTGCGAAAACAGCCTCTTGCCGCCGAGCGACTTGCCGAGCTCACGCAGCTCTAGGATCGTCTTGCCCAGCCGGCCGCCCGTCGGCAGGCGCAGGATCAGGCGGCGGTCGAAGGCGGGTTTTTCGTCGTGCTTGGGCTTGTTGTCGACGGCATCGTTGAAGCGATCGATGCGCGCTTTCTGCTTGGTGGTGCGGGCCGGTGGACCGCGGCGAATCCAGTCGATCTCGCGCCGCACAAACATCGCCCGCTCGCGCTCGCGCTGGGCCTCGTTGTCGAGGCGCTCGGCCTGCTTTTCCAAGAAGCGGCGATAGTTGCCCTCGTAGGCGTGCAGCCGGCCGCGATCGAGCTCGAAGATGCGCGTGGCGACGCGATCGAGGAAGTAGCGATCGTGCGTGACCAGCACCAAGGCGCCGGGCTGGGCGCGCAGCCGGGTCTCTAGCCACTCGACGGTGCGCGCATCAAGGTGGTTGGTCGGCTCATCGAGCAGCAGCAGCTCAGGTCGCGCCAGAAGCGCCGCCGCCAGCGCCACGCGACGCCGCTCGCCGATCGACAGGTTGCCGATGCGGGCGGTAAGCGGTGGCAGCTCCAGCGCAGCGGCCATGCCGCGAATCTCGTGCTCGACCTCCCAGCCACCAAGCTGCGCGATGCGCTCGTGCAGCTCGGCCTGACGGGACAGCGCGGTATCGCGGGCCCGGCCCGAAAGCGTCGTCAGATCCGCGTTCAGTCGATCCAGCTCCGCGACGGCGGCAGCGTGCTTGCGCAGCCCACCCCGCAGCACCTCTTGCACGCTGGCATCAGGGGGCAGGCGCGGCTCTTGCGGCACGTACTCCATGTCCAGGCCGCGGCGCCGAGTGATCAGGCCCTCATCGGGCTCGGCCTCGCGGCGGTCGCTGCCATCAGCGGTATCGGCAGCCGGCAGCGCCGAGCCTACAAGGAGCCGCATCAGCGTCGACTTGCCGGAGCCGTTAAGGCCGACGAGCGCGATGCGATCCGACTCGTGCACCGCGAACGACACACCGCGCAGCACGTGGTGCTCGCCGAAGCTCTTTTGCACCCCCTGCGCCGTAAGGATGGCGGTCAAGCGCTAGCCTGCTGCGTGCTCGCCGGCCCCACCGACGAGCGGAGTCGGGCTCGGGGCAGGGTTGGCATCGCCCCGTCCGGCCTCGCGCATGGCGCGATCGAGCACGCCGTTCACAAAGCCCGGCGACTCGGAGGTGCTGTAGCGCCGCGCCAGCTCGATCGCCTGATGCAGGATGACGCGAGCCGGCGTATCGAGCGCGAAGACCAGCTCGTAGCAGGCCAGGCGCAGCAGGTTGCGGTCGACCCAGGACATGCGCGACAAGCGCCAGTTGCGCGAGCAGCTGCCGAGCAGCGCGTCCAGCCGATCGCGATGATCGTAGACGCCGTGCACCAGCTCCTCGACGAAGCGGCGCAGTTCCAGCACCTGCGGCGACAGCGGCTCCTGCTTCTTGCGCTGGCGCTGCACAGGGGTCTCTTCCGCGTCACTCCCCGCCGCATCAGACTCTTCGACGTCCTGATCGCTGCCGAACAGGTGCTGAAAGAACAGGTTCAGCCCATCCTCGCTGGTCAGCTCGGGCTGGCGCTCTAGAAGGCAGAGGATCTGCAGGGCGATCTCGCGCCCGCGTCGGCGGCTGCTCATGCGCCCGTGCCCCGCGAGCGGCTGCTACCCGAGCCAGCGGCCAGCTTGCCGTAAAGCGAAACCATCTCCAGCGCGGCGAGCGCGGCATCGGCGCCCTTGTTGCCGGCCTTGGTGCCGGCCCGCTCGACGGCCTGCTCGATGGTGTCGGTGGTGAGGACGCCGAAGATGACCGGCACCTGACTGTTCATCGCGGTCTGGGCGATGCCCTTAGCGGCTTCGCCGGCGACGTAGTCAAAGTGCGGCGTCGAGCCACGGATGACGGCGCCCAGACAGATGATCGCGTCGAAGCGACCGCTGTCGGCGCAGCGCCGGGCCAGAGGCGGGATCTCGAACGCGCCGGGGCAACGCAGGACGGTGACGCTCTGCGCGGTGCCGCCGGTGCGGCGCAACACATCCAGCGCCCCTTCGATCAGGCGCTCGACGATAAAGGCGTTAAAGCGGCTGGCGACGATGGCGACGCGCACGCCACTTGCGCTGATATCGCCGCTGAGCTCATGCACCGGGAGCGACTCCGGGGACTCGGCTGGTTTCTTCGGCATGGAGGATTCACCTGGTCGGGGACGAATAAGGAAAAGAACGGACGCGGCTGGGTTCGCTACGGATGGTTACGGAATCTGCATTCCGCCCGAGACGTTGATCGTCTGGCCCGTGACGTAGTCGGACAGCGGCGAGGCGAAGAACAGGACGGCGTTGGCGATGTCCTGCGGTCGGCCGAAGCGGCCCATCGGGATGCGCGACAGCGTCGCCTGCCGCTGCTCTTCCGGCACGCCGAGCACGTCGCCGGGCTTCTTGGCCGCGGTCATGCGCGTCTCGGTAAAGCCGGGAGCGACGGCGTTGACGTTGACGCCGAATCGCGCCCACTCCTGCGCGACGACGCGGGTGACGCCGACGTTGCCCATCTTGGCGGCGACGTAGTTGATCTGGCCGGGGTTGCCGCGGATCGCCGCCGTCGAGAAAAAGTTCACGATCTTGCGGTGATAGCGGACCTGACCGTGCTCTTCCAGCTCGCGCTTGCCGACCTCGCGCAGATAGGGCGCGGCCGAGCGGATGCAGTTGAAGGTGCCGGTCAGGTTGACGTCGATGACCAGATCCCACATCTCGTCAGTCATCTGGTGGCACATGCGGTCGCGACTGAGGCCGGCGTTGTTCACCAAGATGTCGAGCTTGCCGAAGTGCGAGACGGCCGTCTGCATCAGCTGATCGGTGTAGCTGGGCTCCGTGATCGAGCCGATCGAGGCGATGGCGCTGCCGGCGCGCAGCGCGTTGCACTCGGCGACGGCCTCGGCCGCGGGCTCGGCATCGAGATCGTTGATGACGACGCAGGCCCCGGCCTGCACCAAGGTCACCGCGCAGGCCCGACCGATGCCGCGACCGGCGCCAGTGACGACGGCAACCCGATCGGAAAGCAGTCCCGAAAGACCTGAAAGAGCGGCAGCCATTTGCCCCGATTCCACAGACATGGCGCGCAATCTATCACAGCTTCCTTTCCTGGGGCGGCGTGCTTTAGACTGGCGGGATGAAGCCTGCTCTCGGTAACTCGGACTCGCAGACCGGCCTCCTCCGACCCCAGCGACGATCGTTCCTACGGCAGTCGCTCCCCGCGCTCGCGCCCCTTGCGCTCTTCGTGCTGCCGACGGCAGCCCAGGCGATGCGGGTGGCGGTGCATGTTCCGGCGATCGAGTCGGATCTCAAGATCTCCGAAGGCCGACGCAGCAAGTTTCACGAGACGCTGGTCGCCGGTCTGAGCGGCGCTGGCGGCGATACCACGGTGCTGCGGGCCGATGAAGTGCGCAGCCGCTTGGCGGGCAAGAGCGAGCTCCTCGCCTGTCAGTTCGGGGCCTGCCTAGGCAAAGTGGCGAACGCGCTAGACGCCGATCGACTGATCGTGCCGCGCATCGGCGTGCGTGACGCCGTCGGTGGGGCTTCGTACAAGATCAGCATCGCGGTCTACGATCGGGCCGGCAACCCGCTGCCGATTACCGGCAACGACTCGTGCGGAAGCGACGTCGAAGGCTGCGTCCTGGCCAAAGCCCTAGAGTCGATGCGGCGCTCGACCGCGAGCATCGCCGGCGAGATCAGCAAGCCCGCCGCCAGCGAGCG
>DAORCZ010000213.1:0-6522 GCA_035345735.1 Pseudomonadota bacterium
GGTGGTCGCCGATCGTCCAACCTCAGCGGCTTCGGCGCTGACCGTGCGCGAGCAAGACCTGCGCCTGCGACCTATCCAGCGGGTGAGCGATCTTCTGCGCGTTGCGCCGGGCCTGATCACCATCCAGCACGCCGGCGGGGGCAAGGCCAACCAGTACCTGCTGCGCGGCTTCGATGCCGATCACGGGACCGATGTCGCGCTGACGCTCGACGGTGTGCCGATCAACATGGTCTCGCACGCGCACGGGCAGGGCTACGCCGACTCGAACTTCGTCCTGCCCGAGATCATCGAGCGTGTCGAGGTCTTCAAAGGCCCGTACTTCGCCGAGCTTGGTGATTTCGCGACGGCGGGGGCCATCAACCTAGTCAGCAAGCGCGCCCTCGATGGCAGCTTCGTCTCGCTTTCGGGGGGCCTGTTCAACACGCTGCGCGGCGTGGTCGCGGCCGGGCACCCTTTTCTCGCTGGCAAGCTGCGCGCGCTCGTCGTCGGTGAGGCCAGTTATTCCGATGGCCCGTTTGAAAATCCCGAGCGCTTCAAGAAGTTCAACCTGTTCTCCAAGCTCACGTACCAGCTCACGCCTAGCTCGTTCATCTCGCTGGCCGTGACCAGCTATGCCGGCGACTGGTTCGCCTCGGGTCAGATCCCGCTGCGGGCGGTCGAAAGCGGTGCACTCTCACGCTTTGGCAACATCGATCCCACCGAGGGGGGAAGCTCGTCGCGCCACAACGTCTACCTGGCCTATGAGCTTCACAGCGGCAGTCACGATCTGTCGGCGTTGGTCTATTACTCGCGCTACGCGCTGCGGCTGTATTCCAACTTCACGCTGTTTTCCGTCGATGCCGAAAACGGCGATGGCATTGAGCAAGCCGATGACCGCGACCTGACCGGCTTTCGCGCCACCTACCGTCTGCGAGCGGCCTGGCGCTGGCTGCGTTTTGACACCACGGTGGGGGTCACCGGGCGCTTCGATCGCATCCACAACAGCCTGTTCAAACAGCGCGCCCGCGAGCGCATTGCGCCGATCGTCGACCACGACATCGGACAAAGCAGCCTGTCGCTTTACGCCAAGGAAGAGATCGCATTTTCGCGCTGGGTGCGCCTGATTGTCGGCCTGCGATCCGATCTGTTCCTTTTTGACGTCAGCGATCGGCGCGAGGATCTGGGGCCGGGGGCGCCGCTGGCAGACGCGACGTCCGGCGTGCGCTCCGAAGTGCTGCTCAGTCCGAAGGCCACGCTGGTGATCTCGCCGCATCGCCGGCTCGACCTGTTCCTAAACATTGGCCGCGGTTTTCACAGCAACGATGCCCGCGGAGTGGTGCGCGCCATCGACCCGGTGTCACCGCTGACCCCGGCGCTGGGATACGAAATCGGGGCTCGCACGCGCCTGTGGAATCGCCTGGATCTGGCGGCGAGCTTCTGGGGGCTCGACCTCGACAGCGAACTGGTCTGGATCGGTGATGAGGGCACGACGGAAGCGGCCGGGACCACGCGCCGCCTCGGCTTCGAGTTCGAGGGGCGGGCGCGCCTGACCTCGTGGCTGTTTTTCGATCTTGATCTGACGGTGAACGACGCGCGCTTCACCCAGAACGCGGGCAATGCCAACGCCGTCGCGCTGGCGCCGCGCTTCACCGTGGCGAGCGGTCTGTCGGTCCTGACACCGTTTGGGCTGCGCGGATCGCTGCGCTTCACCGGCGTCGCTGCGCGTCCGGCCACCGAAGACGGCTTCCTGGTGGCGCAGGGGGCGTACCTGCTGGATGCCTTCGTGAGCTATCGCTATCGCGCCATCGAGATCGGGCTGTCCGTCGAAAACCTGACGAATGCGGCCTATCGATCGGCGCAGTTCGCCACCACCTCGCGCCTGCGCGACGAAGCGCCCAACAACGCACCACCGCCTTCGGGAGCCTGCCCGGCGAGCACCCGCGCCCAAGTCAACGATGCGGGAAACTTCGCTGGCTGCGAAGACATCAACTTCACCCCCGGCACGCCCATCAACATTCAGGGCCGTGCCACGCTGTACTTCTAGCGGCGCGGCTTGGCTATTCGGTGTAGCTGCTCGGAACGTCGACGTAGTAGCGCAGGGCCAGGTTGCGCTTTTCGCCGGGCCGTAGCGGCAGGCGCCAGGTCAGGATGCCGTCGGGAGCGTTGAGTTTCCAACCGGCGCTGGTGCCCGGATCGAGGCCAACCTGGATATCGGCAAGCTCCGAGACCGGGATGTGCTCGGCGATTTCGATCTCGTCGGGGCGATCGAGATAGCTCTCCAGCTCGAAGCGATAGGCGTAGTTGTGGCGGCGGGTGCTGCCAAAGACGCCGCGGTCGCGGGCGATCTCGTCGATGACGACGCGCTTTACGCGCAGCCGTTCTTCCAGGCCAAAGCTCAGCTCGAAGCGACCGCCGGCCGGCACCATTGGCAGCGGGTAGCGGGCGATGAACGCGCCGCGGCGCAGCACATCCATCGGCCCAGCGAGCAGCGGATAGCCGGCCGTGTTGTTCAGCTCTGCAACGCGGAAGACATACGGCAAGAGCTTGGGCACGGCGCGATACGCCAGACGGCTCTGCACCGAGGAACTCGCCAAGGTGACGCGAATCGGCGTGCCGTCGCCCCGCACAGTGGCCGACTCGGCGATGGGAAACTGGACCGACAGCCCCTGCGGAAGCGGGGCCGCGCGACGGCCGTCCCCAGACGGGCCGGCAGAGCTGCCGGTGTTCTTGCTCAGGTCGGCGGGGGCGTCGGCGTGGCTGTATTCCTGCGTGCGGCTGACCAGCACTTTCTTGGGGGGCTCACGCGGGTCGGCGTAGACGCGCAGCGGTTGCACGGCAGGCGGGGTGGCGTCGCTGCGCGGCAAGGCCGTCGACAGAGTCAGCTGCGTCCCCGTCCAGTCCTCGCCGGTCGCCTGCGACAAGGTGGCAAACGAGGTCAGCTGAATGCGAGCGCTGCTGTCGTCCAAGCGCGCTTCGTGCATCGGTGTCCAGTGCGCCCCACCGACCATGTACGAAAGCTCGACGGTGGCTTGCTGTCCGGCGGGACAGGTGACCAGGACATCGGCGAACAGCTCACGTCGGGCAGCGGCCTGCTGACGAAGCGAGCGCTGCTGCTGCAGGTCGGCGGCCTCAGCCGCTAGCTCGCGCTGCAGCTTGCGTCGATCGGCGCGGGCAGCAGCGACCTTGAGCCGGCTCTGCAAGGCGGTCTCTAGCGCGCTGTTCCACGCCGCGGGAGGCTTGCCGCCGGGACCGGGGAGCTCACCCAGCTCGCGACTGATCATCGTCTGCGCCACCGCTTCGTAGCGCCCAGCCAGGGCCGCTTCCGCGTCGTCGCGGGCGATTGCGTTCTGCAGAACCGCTTGCTTGCGCTGCAGGATGCGCAGCTGCTCGTCGAGGTCGGCCACCGCCTTGGCGTAGGCGGTCTCGCGCGGCTGCTCTTCGGCGCGCAGGCCTTCGATCTGCCCAAGGTTCGTCTCGGCCCGCAGTGAGGAGGCATCGGCAGCCGGCGGCAGAGACGAGAAATGCACGGGAACCCGGACGCCACAGGACACTTTGGCGACCCGGCTGACGAGTGCCCGATCGGGATAGACGACGACACGGCGGATCTGCGGATCGGTGCCCGCCGCCTCTGCGCGGCCCGCCAGATCCGGCAGGAACACCGCGCCGCCACTCAGCGACAGCAGACCCAGTAGGGGGAGGGAGAAAGTCGTTGTGCGCATGGGACGGTCCTTCCGACTTACTGGTACAGGCGCGCGCCCTTGGGACGGCGCAGCGAATAGGTGAACCCGGTCTCGACCTTGCCGCCGGGCGGGATGCTCAGGCGCCACTCCATGGCTCCGGTCGCGCCGTCGATGTTCGGGCCAAACGGGCTTGGCGCCGCACCGGGCGGTGGCGGGGTGGATGGCGGCGAAGGCGGCGGGCTGACCGACAGCAGCTTCAGCTCGATATTCTTGTCGCCGGGCAGCGGCAGCTGATCGACCAAGAGCACGTCAAGCGGAGTGGGGTAGGGGTTTACAAGCTCGATCTTGACGACGTACTGCGTGATCTCGTCCTTGCTGAACACGCCCTTTTCTTCCGTCGTCATCGTCACGTTGCGGATCGGCTTGACGGCGCGGTCGATGCCCAGCGGCAGCGTGAAGCGCTCGCCCGGCGCAACCAGCTGCAGGTCGGCCTGGCCGGCGGGATCGGCACCGACAAACAGGCGGGCCCGTCCACCCGGCAGCGGCTGCCCTGAGCTGCCCAGCGGATTGCTCATCACTGCCACCAGATAGGCATCGGGAGCCAGCGCCGGGAAGACCTTGCGCAGCACGCTGACCGGGAAGCGGCGCGAGAACAGCGCGACGCGGCGAGCCCCCTTACCGCTGCCCAGGCTCTCGCGATAGAGGCTGACGTAGCGCAGGTCATAGCCCCCGGCCTGCGCCGCGGCGGAGTTTGAGGGAAGCGGTGGTGCCTGATAACCGGGCGGTGGCATCAGCCCCACGCCAAGCACCTGCGCCTGCGGTCGCTGCAGCGAGCCCTCGACGGTCTCGCCTCCCAGATCGTAGCTGTAGCTGCCGGGCGCGGTGCTGGTCACCGATTCAAAGCTGCGGGTCGTGGCCGTCGTGCGGCTCGCTGCCGCCTGACGATAGGGACGCGGCTTGGCCTCGGCAAGCACCGGGATCGGAGCGGGGGGCGGTGGGGGCGGCGGCGGTGCGGGCATGCGCTCTGCCTCGTCTTTGCGCGCCTCTTTGTAGTCCATCGCAGCCACCTCTTCCGGGGCGGGAACGGCATCCTCGCTGTCGGCGATACCATCGTGGTCGCGATCCGCTCCGCCATCCCCGAACGCCGCCATCCCAGGCGCGCCCCCGGTCATCGGCTGTCCGAGCGTTGCCCGGCCGGTAGGCGGCGAGCTGCCAAGAAGCTGCAACAGGCGTCGCCGCAGCGCGGCCTCGGCCGAGGGCTGGGCCAGCGGCGGAATGGTCGGCGGGGGCGGAGAGGCCTGGGCGGCAATCGCAGCCGGCGTTGGAATGAAGCGATCGCGGCCCCCTAGCTTCCACGACAAGAGCTTCGGTAGCTGCGTCGCCTGCGTCGGAATCGCGGTGGAGAGTGTGAGCTGCACATCGCTCCAGTCCTCTCCGCTGTTTTGACTGACCTGGCCAGCGAACGACAGATCGACCTGGCCACGATCGGGCAGCAGCACTACGTCGTAGGTTGGCTGCCAGCGCGCCCCGCCGGTCATATAGGTCAGCCAGACATCGACCAAACCTTGGCCCGACAGCGTCGCCGTCACCTGATAGCAGCGACGCGGCGAGGGCAGGACCGGTCCCCCGCTGAGCTTGCGCACCTCTTCGACGAGCTTCTGGCGAGAGCGGCTGAGCTCATGGTTGCGATCTTCGATGGACAGCGCGCGATCCGAGAGCGAGGCCTGTCGACTGCGGACGAAGCCCAGGCCCTCCGCCCAGCCAGCGGGATTGAGCGGGCTGCCGTGACTGGACGTGCTGGGAATCGGCGGCACGGCAGGACCCAGCCGCGATAGCAGGTCCAGGTGGGTCCGCAGGGCGCCCCGCTCCTCTTCCAGGCGAGCCTGTTCGTCTTCGATCGCCTCGATGGCGCGGACCAGCCGCTCGACTTCGGCGATGGGTAGTTGGGCGGTGCTCTGGGCCAGATCACCGATCAGGGGGCGCTCGATCTCGATGCGCGCGACCTCGACGGCGGCGGAGCGGCCGCCGGCACCATAGCCCTGCACATCCACCCGCAAGCTGGTGGGCTCGACCTGGCCGCACAGCGGAGGAAAGCGCAGGCGGCTCTGCGGACCGGAGAGCGTCAGACGAGCGCTGCGGGCAACGCGCGCGCGATCGCTATAGACGGTTGCCGCGGTGACCGGCGCCTCGACCCGTATCGCTCCATCGGCAAGCAGAGGAACCCCGGTGGTCGCAGCCGTCGCCGGAGCCGCAGTCGGACCGGGCCTGGGCACAGGCGGTGAGCCCGGTGCCGGAGCAACCGGTGGCCGGGCCAGCACCGCCGAGGTCAGGGGCAGGGCAAGCAGCGCCACCGCCGCACCGAGCCGGGGACGGCGAGGGGAGTGAGCAAGCTTCAGAGTTCGTGCCATCCCCACAGTCTAGTGGGGAGGCTGTCGGCTGCCCCCTGAAATGCGCTTGGCAGGCGGTTACGTTGTGAAATATGGTTCGCAATGTTCTGGCCTGGCCCCTTCCGTCCTGCGCTCTCGTGCCGCTGGCCAGGGTCCATCCGGCCAGTCCTGGAGGAACCGAGCATGCGTAGCCCAACCCAGACCCCGCCCCGCTCTCTCGTCCTATCCACCCCGACTGGTAGCCCGCGCAGTGCTGCGGTGCGTGGCCTGCCGCTCTTCGGCCTGGGCCTGCTCGGGATGCTGAGCTTGGGCAGCGTGTCCTGCAACTCGGTGCTGCTGGGTGGCAACCAGGGTTGCGTCGATGGGACCGACTGCAACGATCCCAACAAGACGAACAAAGACCCCAAAGAGATGATGACCCAGGTCGGCGGCATGGGTGGCACGCCGTTCGACCCCAACGGCGAAGGCTCGACGGG
>DAORCZ010000213.1:6622-10217 GCA_035345735.1 Pseudomonadota bacterium
AGGTCGGCGGCATGGGTGGCACGCCGTTCGACCCCAACGGCGAAGGCTCGACGGGAGTAAAGCTGGACCCCAACGGCAACGTCATCCTTGACCCCAGCGGTCCGGGGGGCCAGAGCCAATCGATCATTTGGGTCGCCAACAGTGCCGAAGGCACGGTGTCGAAGATCGACACCCGCACCATGAAGCAGGTGGCGCGCTATGTCACCTATCCCGGGGGGGGCGGCGACCCGTCGCGCACGACGGTAAGTCTGGGCGGCGACGTGGTGGTGGCGAACCGCGCGCTGTTCAACGGGGCCAGCGGTACGGCGGCCTCGGCGGTAAAGATCGCTGGGGAAAAGTCGGTCTGCTTCGATCGCAACAAGAACGGCAAGATCGACACCTACGAGGGCGAAGGCCCGGTGCCGGCGCAGTTCCAGTGGGCCGCCGGCGCGAAGGAGAGCCCGGACGAGTGCGTGCTGTGGCTGACTCAGCTCAACACCGATGCCGCTGGCAATCCGGTGTCCCAGACGATGCCGCGCGCGGCCGGCTATGACGGCGAGATCCTCGACGGCGTGCTCTCGCTCTATGCCTATGTCGGCCTGTACGCCAACAAAGAGGTCATCCGCCTCGACAGCCGCACCGGCACCATCGTCAAGCGCTTCAACGTCTCACCCAGCGCGCCCTACGGCCTGGTCTTGGACAAGGGCGGCAACGTCTGGATCATGGGCCTGGAGTCGGGTGGTCCCAGCCTGACCAAGATCGACGTGCGCGGTGGTGACAAGCTCACCACGTACAGCGCGGCCAACGGTAAGGCTCCCCCCTGTGGCTACGGCATCACTGCCGATGCGCGCGGCTTGATCTACGCCGCCTCCAGCAACTGCATTGCGCGCTTCAACCCGATGATCGAGAACTGGGAACAGTTCACCAACCCCGCCGGTTCATCGCATCGCGGCATCGCCGTCGATATGAAGAATCAGGTCTGGGTCGCTGACACCGGCATTGGCATGCACCACATCGACGCCAGTGCTCCGCCGCCGGCCGCGGGTGGGGCCAGCACGATGGTGTTCCGCAAGACCATCACCAGCGCGGGCTCGAACGTCGGGGCGGCCATCGACTTCGACAACAAGCCCTGGGTGATCTCGCAGACCAACGTCGCCACCAAGATCGATCCGACGACGTACGCGATGACGACGGCGGTGACCGGCAGCGGTCCGTACACCTACAGCGACATGACCGGCTACCAGCTCCGCAATGCCTCGCGAGCGGGCATCTTCCGGCACACCTTCGCGGGCTGTGGCCAGGCCACCACGACCTGGACAACGCTCAGCTTCACCATCGATGCACCGACGGGCAGCAAGGTGGCGATCCGCTACCGCGGCGCGCCCACAGTTGCTGATCTAACGAGCGCCCCCTGGGTTGTGGTGACCGAGAAGTCGCCGGTGAAGATCAACCTGCCGCCGACGCCGCCCGCCAGCTTCCTGCAGGTTGAGGTCAGCATGACGTCGATCGACACGCGCATCACGCCCATCCTGTCGGGTCTGTCGGCGGCGTACACCTGCAAGCTTGTCATCGGGTGATGTCGCTGCCTCTTTTGCGGGTGGAAGGCGGCCTGGGGTGGGGCCGCGTAGTGGGATTCGTCGTCGGGGGGATGCTGGCGATCGGGGCAGGGCGAGCCGAAGCGAGGGGGGTACCGAGCTTTGGCCCGCACGATGTGCAGACGGTCTTTTTCATCGACAAGACCGACGACCACAACCGAGTCGACTACGCGCTGCGCCTGGATGCCGAGTGCGTGCCGCAGGGGAAGGAGCCGCTCTTCCCGTACTGGCGCGTGTTTGAAAACGCACCTCCGGTGCGCACGCTGAATCTCGGCTGGTGGGAGTACGTGGCGTACGGTCTGTCGGAGCAGAAGATCGTCACGCGCTCGCCAGGCTCGGTGCTGCTGCGGGTTCAGCTCAAGCAGTTCGCGCGCCCCATCGATGTCCTGGTTCGTCGCGGCGAGGACGGGCTTTGCACGACACAGGCAAAGACCACCATCGCCAGCCAGGAGGGGATCGAGTTCATCTCGGTCCACGTCACCTTGTCGAAGGTCATCAAGAAGGTGCTGTTCGTCGACGTCTTTGGCCGCAAGCCCGAAAGCGGCGAGGCGGTCAGCGAGCGAATGAGTCGCTAGCGCCCCGATGTCGATCGGCGGGTGGTGGGAACCTGGCGAAATCCCATCACCCGATCTGGCGAAATCCCATCACCCGACCTGGCGAAACTCCATCAAGGTCGACTGGGCTGCGAGGGTGGGGGCGCTCGACGGCGGCAGTGCTGAGCCGGGGCGTGTAGCGGGCACAAATCCTGCATGGTCGGTCCGGCATAATGCAGTCGTCATCGGCGCCCGACCCGCAGCTTGAGCCCCCCAGCCATACGCTCACGCCGATCTGTCCTCTCGACCTGTCGCCGGCTCGTCCTCTTCCAGGAACGACCGACGTCGAAGTGGGGCAGGCAGTGGTGCAGGCGCGGCGGGCTCAGCAGGCGTTTCGCGAGCTGACCCTGAGCGAACGTGCAGGCCGACTGCGTACCGCCGCCAAGCGCATGCTGGCCCGTCGGGACGAGCTCTTGGTGACCCTGCGCGAAGAGATCGGCAAGGTCGATGCCGAGGCCATGTTCAATGAGACCCTGGGACCCCTGGATGCCGTAAATGCCTGGGAGCGGGTCATCAAAGAGCACGGGAGCCGCGAGCGCGTCTCGCTTAATCCGATCAACTTTCCAGGCAAGAGCGCATGGATTGATCTGGTGCCGCGCGGCGTCATTGGCGTCATTGCACCGTGGAACTATCCCGTCGCCGGACTCTATCGTTCGCTGTTTCCGGCGCTGCTCTTGGGCAACGCTGTCGTCCTGAAGCCTTCGGAATACTCGCCGCGTTCCAGTGCGTGGATCGTGGATGTGCTGGCTTCTACGCTCAGTGAAGGCCTGCCCCCGGGCTTGATCTCGGCGGTGCAAGGCGGTGGGCAGACGGGACAGGCGTTGCTTTCGGCCGGCATCGACGCCTGCGTCTTTACGGGCTCGCCGGCTACCGGACGCATCATTCGGCAGCGTTGTGCCGAGCTCGGCATCGTCAGCAGCATCGAGACCGGCGGCAAGGACGCCGCGATCATTCTCGATGACTGCAACCTGGAACGCACCGTCGAGGGCGTCACGGCTTGGGCCCTCGGCAACGCCGGACAGGCCTGCGGGGCCATCGAGGTCGCGTACGTCACGCCCGGCATCGCCGATACGCTGGTGAGCCGTCTGGCGCAGGTCTTTTCCCGCCTGCGCGTGGCGCCCGGGGTGCGCGGCGAGACCGATGTCGCACCGCTTGCCAACCGTCGCCAGTTTGACCTGGTCACAAGTCATGTGGAAGCCGCGAGGGCCGCGGGTGCCAAGGTCGTTTGCGGCGGGCGTCCGACCGGCACGGGGCTGTTCTACGAGCCCACCCTGATCGACCACTGCACCGACGACATGGCCGTGGTACGCGATGAGACCTTTGGTCCAGTACTGGCCATCGTGCGCGTCGAAGGGGTCAGCGATGCCATCGCGCGCATCAACCGCAGTCGCTATGGCCTGGGGGCTTCGATCTGGACGCGCGACGTCG
>DAORCZ010000214.1:0-10180 GCA_035345735.1 Pseudomonadota bacterium
TGCGGCCCCGCTTCCATCCCCCTCTATTCGGCTTCGCGATCCGACCGTCCGTAGACGGGCGATGTCCCGGATTCCAGAGACGTGGCGTCCCACCTAAAGTGGGTATTGACCGTCCATACAACCCATGCAGAAGGAACCGCCCAGGGTGGCGCGGCGCAGGCCCTCCCGGCTGAGATAGCGAAGGTGGTCAGCGCCCACGAAGCGACGGACCCAGTCGATGGCTTCCGGGCCGATATCCAGCGGACCCGCTTCGCGCGGCGCACGAGCCGACTGATGAGCGAGTGCACGACTGATCAACAGCTCGTCCCGCGTCGGGGTATCGATGCCCAAGAAGCACGGCATGGCGATAGGTGGCGAAGCCAAGCGCAGCCAGATCTCGGCCGCCCCCGCCTCACGCACCATAGCGACGATGGTCTGAGCGGTGTTGCCGCGAACCAGTGAGTCATCGACCAAGAGCACGCGCTTGCCCGCTACCGCCGACGCCACCACTGACAGTTTGAGCCGGATCGAGTGTGTGCGCGCGTCTTGGCTAGGCAGGATGAAGGTGCGCCCTACGTAGCGACTGCGCAGGATGGCCATCTCAAAGGGCACACCGCTGCGTCGAGCGTAACCCACCGCAGCGGGGACGCCCGAGTCCGGCACCGGCACGACGATATCCGGCAGGGGCAGATCGCGATCCTGTTCGGCCAGCTCGCTCCCCATGTGCACCCGAGCCGCCTGCGGGCTCTGACCGAACACTTCAGAATCGGGGCGCGCGAAGTAGACCAGTTCAAACACGCACGGGGCCGGCCGCGAGCTCGAAGGCAGTAGCTGCGTGCTGCGCCAGCCGGTGGCATCGAGCTCGACCAGCTCACCAGGAGCGACCTCACGAAGCGGCTGCGCACCAACCGCCCGCAGGGCACAGCTCTCGGATGCCACGACCCAGCCGGGATCGCTGTCGGGCAGGCGGCCGATTACCAGCGGGCGAATGCCGTGCGCATCGCGCAGGGCCAGCAAGCGATTGCCCACCAGCAAGGTCAGCGAAAACGCTCCCACCACTGACTCGGCCGCCACGCGGAGGGCCGCGTACAGATCGCTCTTCTGCGACCGCGTCAGCAAATGGACAAAGAGCTCAGTATCCATCGTCGTCGACAGCAACGCGCCTTCGCGACACAGCTCGGCGGCGAGCTCCGGGGCGTTCTTGAAGTTGCCGTTGTGCGCAATGGCCAAGCGACCAAAGGGGGTCGCTGCGATGAACGGCTGAATGTTCTCAGCGTGATCGACTGGCACGGTGGAGTAGCGCACGTGACCTATTGCCAGACGGCCCGGCAGTTCCGCAACGCGGGCTAGGGGCAGCGCACTCGCCACCAGCCCGCGACGGCGCAAGCTGTGCAGCACACCGTGATCATCAACGGAAGCCAAGCCGGCCGCCTCTTGTCCGCGATGCTGCAGCGCCAGCAGGCCGCTGTGGGCCAGCCGAGCCGCGCTGCCTGCGGTGCGATAGATGGCCAGCACGCCGCACTCCTCGTGCAGCTTGTCGGCGGCCACCCCGCGATCCTGTGAGCAGTCGATGCGTTCGGAGTCAGGGAACATCGGGCTCCGCCTTGCCTAGGCCCTGGGCCCTCACAGAATGGCCCCGCCAGGCAGCCGCCCCCGCAAGTCCAAGCCAACGAATCGCTTCATGGCGCGTCATGTCGTGTCACGTGCGGCCAAATCAAGTCGCAGAATCGGCGACATCGCAAGTCCCCCGCTAGCGAATCGCCGCATCCTCAAGCGTTTGGCGTGAGCATCGCCGCCCTGCGGCGTCCGCCGGACGGTACTATGACTAGGTCATGATCGACGCAAGCCCGCTCAGTGCTGCCCCCCTGCCCCGCCGCCTGTGCATCGTTCCGCGCTGGGGCGGTGGTCCTGAGCGGGACTTCTATCCGTGGCTGCGCACCCAGCTGCAAAATGAGTCTCCCGCGCGCTTCGACGAGATCCTCTCGCCGGCGATGCCCGATCCAAGCACGCCAACCATCGCCGCCTGGGTGGGGCGCATTGCTGAAGTGCTCGGTCCGTTCGATGCGCAGAGTCGGGCGCGGCTATCGCGCACCGTCCTCCTTGGGCACAGCGTCGGCTGCCAAGCGCTGCTGCGCTACCTCGCCGGACTGCCTGACGATGTACACGTCGCCGGCCTGCTCTGCGTTGCTGGCTGGTTCGCGGTGGATCGCCCCTGGCCAAGCATCCTGCCCTGGCAAGAGACGCCATTCGAATGCGAGCGCGTTGTCCAGCGCGTGCCGTCGCGGGTCGTTCTGCTCTCGGACAACGATCCATTTACGGCCGACCACGCAGCGACGGCAGCGGCTTTCCGGCAGCGGCTCGATGCCCGCGTGGTCTATGCCCCCGACCGGCAGCACTTCAACGCCAGCGAGGAGCCGGCGGTGCTGCAGGTCCTGCGCGAGCATTTCACCCTGCCCGGCCCCACCGACTAGCGCAGCCGGGGATGGCGACGCCTAGTCTCGACGAGCGCAGCCCGTGATTCCGCCTCGACGCTCCGCTTCGTCGAGGTCGGGGCCAGGCTGCCAGGTCCACGGCAGCGCAGCGACCTTGGGCAGATAGCGCTTCACGATGCGAGCGGTAAAACCCGCGAGATAGCGCGTGCCGAAACCAAACACCGCGCCGAACCAGCCATCCATGCGATCGTGCCGGGCACAGAAGCGCTCGACGACAAAGCCGGCCGCCTGCAGCTTGTCGCGCAGCTCGGCGGCGCGATAGCGACGAACATGGCCCACGACTTTGTCGTAGTAGGTCCAGTAGCCGGGGTTCATCGGGCACGAAAAAAACAGCCGCCCGCCGGGAGCCAGGACGCGATGCACTTCGGCCAACAGAGCGCCGTCTTCCTCGACGTGTTCCAGCACCTCAAAGAGACACACCAGATCGAAGCTGCCGTCGGGATAGGGGAGCGGCGTAGTCGCCCGCACGCAGAACCCACCGCGTTCTCGCAATTCTGACAGCGCCGCGCGCGATAGATCGGTGAAGTGGGTGCTCGCGATCGGCACGTGCGGGAACTTCCCCGGCCCAATCTCCAACGTCCGCCCCGGGCGGTAGTGAGGAGCGATCTCGGCCCACGTCGACCAGCCATCGTGAGGAAACAGGTCGTAGTGCTGCCAGAGATCGTCATAGATGGCCTGATTGTTGGCCCCAGCGCTGTCCATGGTGCGCACCATACGGCAAAGCTTGGCCACGCAGCAATCCCAGCTAAGTCCGATCGCCGTGCGGTCACAGCGACGCGCTGACGCGACAAGATGAACGCCCACCGCGGTATTGGCGCAGGGCGAATCAAGAACGAATGGTGGGGGGGAGGAAAAGCGAAGGCGGGAGGAGAGAGAGCCGCGCGACGAGGCGCGCCGATCACTACGGGGTGCCGGTGTCGTAAGCCTGGTACTTCTGGCGCTCGATGCGACGGCCGGTCAGCTTGTGCTCCAGACTGCAGTTCGGCTGCACGTCCATGCACTCACCCGAACAGGTGTGGGTCTCGCGAACTTCCCACTTGCCATCGAGCGTCTCGCCGTCGGCGCGGAACGAGACCACGTTGGTGTAGGTGTCCGTCGTCGAACGCTTGACCGGGAAGGTCTCCTTCGCCGTCGACTGGACCGTCCACTCAAAGCGGTAGCCATCGGTCTTGGTTCCTTCGTAGACCGTCTTGCCATCGCCCATGAGCAGGAAGAACTTGTTGTTCGAGCCGGCCCAGACTTCCCAGGGGCCGACATTGCTCTGCACGCCGGTCACCGTCGTCATGCGGTCCGGGTTAGGCAGCATACCGCCGGCGTAGCAGCTAGCCGGACGGGCCGAGTCCAGACGCGACACAGACCACAGAGTGTCGGGTTCTAGGCCGCCGCAGCCAGCGGCCGAGAGGGCCATTGCGGACATTGCAAGCAGGGAGTTCATGAGGAATTTGGTGTGGATGTTTGCTTTGCTGATTGCCATTTTCGTGTCTCCAGTGGTGCGACTCGGTAAGAGTAAGCCCGACACTCCTACGCAACCCGCCTTGGATTGTCAACAAAAGTTCTCAGCGCCGGCCCTCAGCACCGGACTAGAGCAAGTCGCAGGGGACTTGGTTCGACGGAATGTCCGTCGCTGAATTGCGGCGATGAGCAGAGCGCACGCCAGCTAGCAAGAGCCATTATCCTGAGGGAATGCAACCGACCGAAGCCACCCAGCCGGGCCAGGCCAGCGAAGCGGAGCATCAGCTACTCACTGAACTAGAGCGCGAGGCCCTGCGCAGCGAGCAGCTACGGGCCCTGATTCTGACCGTCGCTGCCGCCATCGCAGCGCTGTCGTTTTTTCTGATGCACCTGTTGTTCGCCACGCAGCTGACCCTGCTGCGCCTGCATCCCGAATTTGGTCTGCGCGTCGTGTACACGATGTTGCCGCTGGGGCTCTACGAGCTCTTGGTCTACGGGATGCTGTCGCGGCTTTTGCGGTCCCCCCGCCCGACGCGCTGGCTGCTGCACGGCCGCTACCTGAGCGCGGTGCTGGAGCTCTTGGTGCCGAGCGCGCTGGTCTACGGCTTCATCGTCTCGATGAACTCGGTCAACGCTCTGCTCATGCCGCCAGCGTCGCTGTACTACATCTTCATCCTGCTCAGTGCGCTGCGCTTTGAGCCCTGGCTGTCGCTCGTCACGGGGCTCGCAGCGGCGGGGCAGTACCTGGCGCTGTACGCCTACGCCTATTCGCTGCCCTACGATCAGGCAGCCGACCCGCTGCTGCGCACGCCGTTCCATCACGGCATCCGCGCCCTCGGCTTTGTCATCTGTGGCGTGCTGGCCGGCATCCTGACAGCGGTCCTGCGTCGTCGCGTCGTCCGCTCGCTGCGTCTGGTTGCCGAGCGCAACCGCGTGACCTCGATGTTTGGCCTGTACGTCACCCCCTCGGTCGTCGATCGCCTCATGACCCAGAGCGCCGATGTCGATGGCGAGATGCGGTCGGTCTGCGTGCTGTTCCTCGACATTCGCAACTTCACGCAGTTTGCCGAGAAGCGCTCGCCGCAGCAGGTCGTGCAGTTTCTCAACTCGCTGTTCGCGCCGATGATCGAGACCGTGAGTCAGCACGGCGGCATCATCAACAAGTTCCTCGGCGATGGCTTCATGGCGATGTTCGGCGCCCCCCTGCCCGACGAGCGCGCCTGCCAAAATGCCATCGCGGCCAGTCGCAAGATTCTGCGTCAGCTCGCGGAACGCGTCGCCGATGGTCAGCTACCCGCGACACGCATCGGCATCGGCATCCACTATGGTCCGGTGCTCACCGGCAGCATCGGCTCTGAGCGCCGCAAGGAATACACGATCATCGGCGATACCGTGAACCTGGCTGCCCGCATCGAGCAGCTAACCAAGCAATACGATGCACAGCTCTTGGTCTCGCACAGCGTCATGGCCGAGCTTCCCAGCGCTGAAAAAACGGGCGAGCGCATCGGCGAAGTCGCAGTCCGGGGCAGGCAGGCTGGCCTGGACCTGTACAAGCTCGACTAAGCCAGCGGGGCCGCAGCTAGACGGCTACGCGGCCTGCGAAGCTGCGGCATCGCCAGCGCCGGGATTCAGGAACAGCGGGTCGTTTTCGCCCGTCCCCCGTCGAGGTCGCCCCCGCCGCGGCGCATCCGAGCGAGGCAGACTGCCTGCTGGCAGAGCGGCCACACTGCGCGGCCCACGCGGACGCTGCAGCTCAACGGTCTCCAGCTTGCTCAGCAGTTCGGGGCTGTCTTCGGCGTAGACCCGCGCGTAGGCCAGGGCCCGCTGGCACTTGTGCTGCAGCGTCTCCAGGTTGTCCTGCAGCGCCTCGCGCATCGCGAGCAGAGTCGCCTCGGCCTGCCGCACCATCGCCGCCTGCTCTTCGACGCGCTCAGCGGCGGCCTGCAAGACTGCGTGATCGAGATCGGGAAATTTCAGGTGCGACAGCTCGCCATCAAACAGCTCCAGAACGGCTTGCAGCGACGAGGGGACAGCGGGAAAGAGCGACGAGTGAAGGTTTGACATGATGAACTCCTGTTCAGTATTCGCGCACCTGAACATAAATTCAGTTTAGCTGTCAATTCTTCCCGCTTTCCGCGCCCTTATCCGCCGCGGGGTGGCAGCCGACCAGCGAGTGCGCGATACTGCCGCCGACCCATCTATCCATCGACCCTGAGGTTCCTATGGCCCAACGTCCCCTGCTCAATGAAGACAAGCTGTCCCCCAAGGTTCACGAACGCATCGCCGCTTTTCACGCCGGCACGGTGTCTGAGGTTGCCGCCGCCGTCGCGCGTGACCCAGTCGTGGTCGTCGGCATGGCGCAAAACCCCTTCGTGAAGAAGGTCCGCAAGGCACTCACCGACGCAGGAATTGCCTTCACCTACCTGGAATACGGCAGCTACTTCAGCCAGTGGAAGCCCCGCTTGGCGATCAAGATGTGGAGCGGCTGGCCGACCTTCCCACAGGTCTTCGTGCGGGGCGTGCTGGTCGGTGGCTTTGACGATGTCGTGGCGGGCATTGCCGACGGCAGCCTGAAGCAGCGCCTCGGCTAATTTCCTCCGCGAGTGGGCTTGCTGCGGCGGTGGCGATGGCGCGATAGTGCCGCGCATGCGCGTCGCCTTGGTGTACGCCCCGCTCCTGCCCGGCCATGTGCCCAGCTATGGTCTTCAGCCCCTTGGCATTTTGAACATTGCGGCGGTGTTGAATCGGGCGGGCATCGCCACCTCGGTTCTCGACGCGGACATCCAGGGCCTGAGCATTGCCGAGACCGCCGATCGGCTGCTCGCCTGGGCCCCTGACCTCGTCGGCATCAGCCTGATGACGCCGCAGCTCCTGTCGGCGCTGGCCCTGTGCGCGGCCCTGAAACATCGCCAGCCACAGCTGGCTATCGTGCTCGGCGGGGCGCATATCGATGCCACGCACGGCGACGTCTTCTCGATGACGACGATGGCCGACTTCGCGATCCATGGCGAAGGCGAGCTGGCCTTGCTGGAGTGCTGTCAGCGACTGGACAAAGACGGTACGCGGCTCGCGGGCGGCATCGGCTACAGCAACCTGCGCTCGCTGCTGGCCGACGTGCCCAACGTCATCCTTCCCGACCGTCAAGCTGCAGACGGTGTCGCGCGCGTCAACCCCGCGCGCCCATACATCGCCAACCTTGATGACCTGCCGCCGGTCGACTACGGCCTGCTCGGCGACCATGACTATCAGCTGCCGATGCTGCCGGGACCCCGCGTGCTGTCGATGATGCTGTCGCGCGGCTGTCCGTTTTCCTGCACGTTTTGCGACGCGCCGCAGGTCATGGGCAAGAAGCTCCGCCGCTATTCCATCCCTCGTATCGTCGAGGAGATTCGCCAGAATCGCGATCGTTTTGGCAGCCGCAGCTTTGTCTTCAAAGACAGCACGTTCTCGGCCAACATCCGCTGGGCGACGGAGCTATGCCAAGCGATGCTCGATGCGCAGCTGGGCATCCGCTTCCGTTGCAACACCCGCGCCGATCTGCTGCCGCCCCCGCTGCTGTCGCTGATGCGTCGTGCGGGCTGCGAGGCCATCAACATCGGCGTCGAGTCCGGCGATCCCGAGATCCTGCAACGCATTCGCAAAGAGGTCGATCTGGCCAGCGTCGTCGACGCCTTCGAGCGCTGTCGCCGCGAGGGCATTCGCACCTACGCCACGCTGCTCGTCGGTGCACCGGGTGAGACCGACGAATCGATGGCGCGCACCCTAGACTTTGCACTGCGCATTCGCCCGAGCTTGGTGAACTTCCATATCGCCATCGCCTACCCCGGAACGCCGCTATACGACGGGGCGGTGGCCGAAGGTCAGGTCGAGCCGCGCTGGTGGGCTCGGCAGGTGCGCCAGGGCTTTGATCCCCGTCGGTCCACGCCGTTCGAGGCCCGCTGGGGCTGGGTCGCCGATGGCGCCCTGCGGCTGCCCGGCTTCGCTGCCGAGTCCTGGCAGCGCCGTCTGACGCGTACCTGGTATCTGCGACCTGGCTTTGTGTGGGACAGCGCCGTTTTCTCGCTGCGACAGCCGTACTTCCTGCGTCACCTATTCTCCCTGGGTCGCGAGCTTGTGCCGATCGCCAAGCTACGCACCCTCCTGCCGGGCTACACCGCCCCTCCCGATGAGCGCCTGCAGATCCTCGAACGCTGTCCGTCTGCGCCGACCGTCGTATACGCCCCGCGATCCGTTGCCCCGCGACGAAGTCTGCGCGTGGTGCGGACCACCGAGGTCGTGAGGTGAGCAGCCCACAGCCGCCTCCCGCCACGGCTGCTGCGCGCGATCTGCGCTGGCCGCTCGCACTGGCGCTGATCTTCGTATGCGCCGCGGTGTTTGCCAACGCCGCCCACCGCGGCCTGACGTACGACGACAAGTACTTCACTCCCGAAGAGGTGCAGTGGAGCCTGCGCAGCGTGGCACAGCTATTTGCCGAGGATGCCTGGGCCGCCTCGGGAGCTGCCAGTCGCCTGTATCGGCCGCTCATGTGGCTGCTCCTGTGGGTTGAGGGCTCGCTCCATGGGCCGCAGCCGCTGTGGTTCCACATCACGTGCATCGCACTGCACATGGCGGCGACGCTGATCCTGTTCTTCGTCCTGCTTGATCTGCTCGCGCTCGCTGATGCCGATCCCGCCGGCGCAGCCGGCCAGGCCATGGCGACGCCATCAATCGCCCATGGGCAGGTCTGGGCGGCGGCCTGCGGCGCCCTGATCTTCGCAGTGCATCCCATTCATACCGAAGCCGTGAACTCGATCTTCAATCGCTCGGAAATCCTTGCGACCCTGGGTGTGCTGGCCGCGCTGTGGCTCGTGCTCCGGCGACTGCGAGCGGTCGGCGATCGCATCGAGTCCTTGTCCTCCAGCACTTGGCTCGCGCTAAGCGGTCTGTATCTCGCGTCCCTGCTCTGCCGGGAGAGTGCGCTCTCGCTGCCTGCCCTGCTGGCGGTCGTCCTCATCGGGCTTCGTCCTGGGCTACTTGCCGATCGGACGCAGCGACGACGGTTAGCGTTGGGTGCACTCTGGTTTCTGGCCGCTCTCGCGATCTATCTGACGATGCGTGGACATGCCCTGGCGCAACGCGGTGGGCTCTTGGCCACCCGCGCAAGCGTACTCACTCAGTCGGCTACGGAACCCGCGACGGCGGGCTGGCTCCTGCCACAGCGATTAGGACCGGCGCTGTGCATGCTCCGCGAGGGTCTACGCCTGCTTATCTACCCCCAGCCGCTGCGCGCCAGCTACGACAGCATGCCCGGTGGGGGCGCGACGGGCGCGGCGATCTTTCACCTCCTTGTGCTGGGCTCGGTCCTGTTCTCGGCCCGTGGTGCGCGCATGCTGGCGGTGGCGGTGCTGTTTTTCTATGTGGCTCTCTTGCCCTCGACGCGCCCCTTTTCCGGTGATCCGATCCAGTCGCAGATGGGCGAGCGATTCCTATATCTTCCGTCGGTGAGTATGGCGATAGCGGCGGCCTATCTGGCCGCGGAGGCCAGGCGGCGACTGCGCTCCTATCAGGCCTTTTTGGGGCTGGCTGGGCTGGTGGCCCTGGTGGCCCTGTTCGCGACCTGGACGGTGCGTCGCAACGCAGACTGGGCGAGCTCGCTTTCGCTGTGGCAGGCCGAGCTGCGCACCACCCCAGACAGCGTCACCGCCAACCGCCTCGTCGCGGCCGCGCTGATCGAGTCAGGCCAGGCTCGTGCTGCTGCTGAGCTCTGCGATACCCGAGTGCCCAAGCTGGCCGGCGACGCTCGACTGCAGAACCACTGTGCCATTGCCTACGACGACATCGGGCGCCCCGACGCAGCCGAAGCTGCATATCGCCGAGCCATCGACCTGGGGCTAGGGGCGGTGGCGCACGCCAACCTGGCCCGCTCGCTCGAACGACAGGGCCGCAGTGCCGAGGCTCGAGGGCAAGCCGAGCTAGCCATCGAGTCAGAAGAGGATCCCGCCCGCCGGTACTACCGCCGCGGACAGTTTCTTTTGCGATACCATCCAGAGCGCCGAGACGAAGCCGCACAGGAATTCCGACGCGCTCTGGACTTGCAGCCGCGTTTTCGCGCCGCTCAGAACGCGCTCGCTGCCCTACACTCATCCCCCACCCCGTAAACGACGCGCCCCGTAGACGACTCGGATAGGAGAACGAACGCCCATGAGTTTCTTTGCCCATCGCAAAGTGGTGATCACCGGAGCCTCAAGCGGCATCGGCCTCGCGCTGGCCAAGCAGGT